>NZ_JBHVQU010000382.1:0-2544 GCF_042886655.1 Peribacillus sp. NPDC058002
GATCATGTTGAATACTTCCATTTGTACAGTATATCAAAAAAACAACAAACAGGAAATGAAGCTTGATTCACATGCCTTCACATGAAAGCCCCCGTCCAAAAAATACAGCCGCACACCCTGAGTTCTTTGGACGATGGTAGAGCCATTTGAACTAAAAAAGAGAATGGGCCTTATTTATGCACCAATTGGAGATATTATAGTTGAATTGGAGTGTCTATTTGGTTTAACCAAATCGGATGGATGAGTATTCTTGGATTTCCCCCTGAAAGTTTAAGAAAGCCCGCCTATTGGCGAGCCATTTGTAAGTCAGAGGTTGTTTTCCTTATACTAATGACTAAAGTCTCCTGCAAAATGCTGGTTCGTTCCTATAGTATAAATAAAGGGCCGGACCCCTTCATCACTATATAACATACCATTATTAAAAATGACGCGGTATATAGTGTCTTGTAGAAGGAATCAGACCCTTTTGAGTCAGCCTCTGTTCAAAGATGCCAATTATGCTTCTTGTGCAACTGGATATACGCTTACTTTTTTACGGTCACGTCCGAAACGTTCGAATTTAACAACACCGTCTACTTTAGCGTATAGAGTATCGTCTCCACCACGGCCTACGTTCTCACCAGGATAGATTTTCGTTCCGCGTTGACGGTAAAGGATAGAACCACCAGATACGAATTGACCATCTGCACGTTTAGCGCCAAGACGCTTGGAGATTGAGTCACGTCCGTTCTTTGTAGAACCTACTCCTTTTTTCGAAGCGAAGAACTGAAGATTTAATCTTAACATTTGTTCCACCTCCTATTGGTTGAGGATAATTTTCATGTATTTACCATAATCACGTTCGATGGTTTGCAGCGATACGAGCATGCCGTTCAAAAGCAGCTGAACCTTCCCTTCCGATTCCGGCGAAAGATTCCCCGGAATGACGCAGCGAAGATAGCCGCCTTCTCTCCCTTGCTCGATCTCAGGTTCTACGTCCGTTAAGGACATGATTGCATTGACTGCCCCGAAGGAAACAGCCGATACACCTGCACAAACAATATCAGAACCTTTTTTAGCAAAATTAGCATGTCCGCTTAAGGTGAACGAAGCAATCCGTTCCTGCGGAGCATCAAATACAACTTTAATCATCTAGAATCAGCCCTTACGCGTTGATTGCTTCGATAACAACTTTAGTGTATGGTTGACGATGACCTTGTTTTTTACGATTGTTCTTCTTCGCTTTGTATTTGAAAACAGTGATTTTCTTTTGCTTACCTTGTTTTTCGACAGTACCTGTTACAGTAGCGCCTTCAACTAGTGGAGCACCGACTTTCACGTCTTCGCCACCTACGAATAAAACTTTGTCAAATGTAACAGTTTCGCCTGCTTCTGCGTTTAATTTTTCAATGTAAACCGCTTCGCCAGCTGCTACTTTAATTTGTTTACCGCCAGTTTCGATAATTGCGTACATACTTGCACCTCCTTAAATGTCTCAGACTCGCCAATCACAGGCGTTTTACCAGATAGGCAAAAGCTTAAAACCTGTTGTTGAGCGGTTGTAGCACGGGTGCTACAAACATAACATTAAAATCCTAACATGAAACAGGAAAGGCTGTCAATATATTTATTAGAATTCCCGCTCTTCAATTGAAAGCCCGCCCGATTTCCTGCATGCTTCCGAAGCGCTTGATGGAATAGGCATTGCTCGAACCTGGGATAAAAGATAGGAAAATCTTTTTAGCGATCAATTCCTCCAGTGTCGGCCGATATGATTCTTTTTCGCCAAGCAGCACGTCCGCCACCGCTTTACTGACCTCCACCCAGACCGCTTCATCATCCGTCTTCCTGTGTTCCAGCAGTTCCCGTTCCAACCGGAAGGCCACTGTTTCCGGGCTCTCGATTTTACCGCTTCCACTGCACACCGGGCATGGTACCGACATCATTTCACTTAAAGACGGGGAGGTTCGTTTTCTCGTCATTTGTAAAATGCCCAATTCCGTAAAGCCGATGACCTGGATTCGCTTCTCATCTCTCACCGCTTCCTTTTTGACGATGTCGATGATTTCCTGCTCATGCCGCGAATTGTCCATATTGATGAAATCTATCAAAATGATTCCGCTGATATTCCTCAATCTCAGTTGACGGGCGACTTCCTTTGCCGCAGCCTGATTAACCGCAAACAATGTAGCCTCCTTCGCCACCTTGCCGATGAATTTACCTGAATTGACATCGATTACGGTGAAAGCTTCCGTTTCTTCAAAAATTAAATATCCACCATTCTCAAGCCAAACGATTTTCTTGGCCATCTTCTCCACTTGCGCTTCGACATTCCATTCGGAAAAAATGTTCTTTGGACCCGATACATGGGATATTTCCCACTCCTTGCGGTTTTCCTGTATCCACTTTTTCAGCTCCCGATAAGCCTCGAAATCATCGATGGCCAGTTCCCCCGTCGCCGCTCCCGACATTTCAGAAATGATCATGTCCAGGTATGCGTCCCTCTCATAGAGTATGGATGGGGCCTTGAGGGAAGCAGCCTTAACTTCAAGCCCTTTATAGAGC
>NZ_JBHVQU010000383.1:0-2531 GCF_042886655.1 Peribacillus sp. NPDC058002
TTTAATAAAAATACAAAAATAAAACTAAAAACCACAATGAAATTATGAAAATTTCATTGTGATTTTTCGATTTCTTAATTTAATATAAAATGGATTATAATTTTTTTTTTCGAAAAAGTACAAAAAATATGTATTTCACTTATTTAATGATATGAACTATTCTAAAAATAGAAAACAAAGCAACTGGGAAACAGAAGATATTATATAATATTTTTTAACTATTCAAACTTTTTATTTGATTTGTAAGCGGTTTCTTTAATGGGAGGGGATTCATATTCTTACGTTACTTGGTATTTCAATGGTCGTTGTCTTTACTTATTTAATCATGTCTAAACGGTTATCACCTATTAATTCTCTTGTGGTCATTCCAATTATTTTTGCATTAATTGGCGGATTTGGTCCAGAGCTCGGAGATATGATGCTCGATGGAATAAAGGTTGTTGCACCTTCAGCCGCTTTGCTATTGTTCGCTATTTTGTTTTTCGGAGTCCTGATTGACGCTGGATTATTTGATCCACTTATTAAAACTATGTTAAAAATCGTAAAAGGGGATCCGGTTAAAATAGCGATAGGAACAGCAGTAATCGCAATGACCGTTGCCTTAGATGGTGATGGTACCACGACTCATATGATTACGATTTCCGCTATGCTGCCTCTTTACTTACGACTTGGTATGAATCCACTTATTCTTGCCACTATTTCTATGCTGGCTGTCAGTATTATGAGTGGTATGACTCCTTGGGGAGGACCTGCAACAAGAGCAATAGCATCTTTAGGTCTCGATGCAAATGAATTCTTTGTCCCGATTATCCCAACACTATTCGCAGGTATGGCAGCTATTCTTTTTACCGCTTATGTACTTGGGAAAAAAGAGCGCAAAAGGCTTGGTGTTGTACATATCAAAGCTGCACCTGAAATGAAAGGAGCTCTTGCTGAAGCAGCGGTAGCTTCTGCCATACAAGACGATTTAAAGCGCCCTAAATTAATATGGATCAATCTTTTGTTGACGCTCACGGTTATGGTCATTCTTGTAATGGGCTTCGTACCGGTACCTGTGTTGTTTCTAATCGGGTTTGTGCTTGCTTCAATCATTAATTACCCTAATTTAGAACAGCAAAAAGAGCGAATCGTGTCACATGCAGGAAACGCAATAACCGTCGTCACACTAGTATTTGCGGCTGGTATTTTCACAGGGATCTTTTCCGGAACGAAAATGGTAGACGCCATTGCAAATTCATTAGTGGCCATCATTCCGGATTCTTTAGGCTCTTTTTTACCGATGGTCGTTGCGTTCACCAGCATGCCATTTACGTTCGTTTTATCCAATGATGCTTACTACTTTGGTGTTTTGCCAATTCTTGCCGAAGCAGGAGAAGCTTATGGTGTGAGTCCTTTAGAAATTGCCAGAGCTTCCGTACTTGGCCAGCCTGTACATTTCTTAAGTCCACTCGTGGCATCGACTCTTTTACTAGTGGGGATGGTAAAAACAGATATCGGGGAACTGCAGCGGTATGCATTTAAATGGGCTCTAATTTGTTCATTAGTCCTTATCATTGTTGCTATCTTGACAGGGGCTATTATTTAAGTACAATGTTATCTAATAAATTCTTCGAACTTAAACAAAGTAGGGCTGTGCCAAAACCAATTATTATTAGTGGTTTTTGGCACAGCCCATTCTTTTATTTAATTCCAGAAGTCTTGTCTGTAGCTTGAGTAATTATTTTTACGATTGTTTTCGCAAGGTTCATAACCGTGTATAGACGAGTGTCATTTAAAAATTGCATGGTTGGCAGCGGATCTATATAATTGACCATTCCTGTAATATGATAATCTCCCACTTCCGGCAATACTTTTTTTAAAGCTTTCCCCGGGACAAGAGGTCCATCCTTCAAGAAAACATAGCCGACCTGGTTTTGATCCCCTAAACAAGCATCCACACTAAAAATAAGAGGCTTTTTGAATTGTTTTTTAATTTTTTTCAACGTGTCTTCTAAATTAAATGCATGTACGGGATTTTCCAAAGTACCGTAAACACGATAAGGTACCGTATGTTCTTTAAGCATTGTCCCGACTAAGGGGCCTAATGAATCCCCTACTGATCGGTCTGAACCAATGCACAGAAAAATTACCTCTTCATTTTGACATCCAGAAGCTTGAATAATCTCTTTGACTTTTAATGCTAAGCAGTTTATTTTTTCACCTTTTGGTTCCACAGAACAAATTGCTCCTCTTCTTGTAAATTAGACTCATCTTAATTCCCCTTTGTTCTATTATACGTACAAAAAGGACATCATTCATTTAAATATAAGCATATGCTTGAGAATGATAGCTAACACTCTGAAAAATGGCAGTCATTCCAAACATGTACTTTAATTTATTTGGCGAGGAAGTGGGAGTTGGTTTACAACTAGAAAACGTATCGACTTTATTTTAAAACTACAACCAAGTACACCAATAATTAACATAATACTGATTATTTACAGTCAATAACTATGATTCCCACCTACAAAAAAGGATAGAGCCTATAGCTG
>NZ_JBHVQU010000384.1:0-2525 GCF_042886655.1 Peribacillus sp. NPDC058002
TATATAGATTTTCCCGAAATGGCGGAGAAATGGAATTAAAGAAGGATAACAAAAAAAGGATTGAAGCTGCTGTGATACAAGCTTCAATCCTTTTTATTATCGATTATAAGAATTTTACGCAAACAGGGAAGGGAACTTGAACATCTTTTTGCAGTAATGTTAACTTTCCGTCATGTTCATTTCGGGCATATAGTGTCAGGTTTCCTGATTGTTCATTAGAAGCAATCAGGAATTTTCCGCTAGGATCCAATGAAAAATCACGTGGCCAATTTCCTTCGGTAGAAACCAGTTCCACGAATGCCAGTTTGCCTGTTTCTTGATTGATTTGGTAAACGGCAATACTATCATGTCCGCGGTTTGCAGCATATATGAATTGCCCGTCATCTGAAATGTGAATGGCGCTTCCTTGGTTATTTTCCTTGAAATCTTCCGGGACGGATCGAACCGTTTGTAATTCAGAAAAGCTTCCGGTTTGACTATCGAAGCTCAAAACAATGACTTCTGGTACAAGTTCTGCCATGACATACGCAAATTTGCCGTTTGGGTGAAAGGTCAAGTGCCGTGGTCCGCTGCCGGGAGAAACAGATAAGCTGTTTACTTCTTCCAAAACCCCATTATCTATTTTATAGGTTATTACTTTATCTATTCCGAGGTCTACTACAGCAATGAACCTTTCATCCGGTGTGAACCCGGCGAAGTGAGTGTGCGCTTTTTCCTGACGTTCTTCGTTCGGTCCTTGACCCTCATGCTGAACAGTGGATGATACGGGCAAAGGGGTCGCATCGTCATGAAGAGGATATGATTCAATCACACCTTCTCCATAACTGGAAGTGATCAAGACCTGTTTCTTGCTGTTGACACTTATATGGCAGGAAGAACCATTTGGTGTCAGTTGTTTGCCCAAGAAGGTAAGCTCACCTGATTCTTCATTGATCGAATAGGCTGAAACTCCACCGCTGCCCGCTTCTTTTAAAATGGCGTAGAGATTCTTCTTGTCCTGGCTGATGGCGACATAAGTCGGATCGGTTAATTCTGCTGCAAGAACCGGTGCACTGAGTTTTCCTTCTGCTGTATCTAAAGTGAAGCGGTAAATACCTTTACTGTTTTCTTTTGTGTAAGTGCCTATGTATCCAATTATGGTTCGTTTATCATGTTTTGCCATATCTATCTCCTCCAAGAAAGATTTGTGTTTAATTTTATTTTAACATAGATGATACCCATTATATCCTTTTCCCGGTTTAAGTCGAGTTGGAACCTGATTTATTTAGAAATTACTGGGGTAAGAAGAAAAAAACCCCGACTAGGGGGTCAAATTTTATCGACTGGCTTTGATGCTTCAATAGGAATATGCCTAAACTCAGAAACTAAAAATAAACCCGAATCCGTCAGTTTAATTTCAGGGATGACAGGCAACGCCAAGAATGCAAGTGTAAGGAAAGGGTTGAAATGCCTGTTGGCACCCAGTTTCAATAGGGCTCCATCGATTTTTTTCAACGACCGGACTACATCCATATAATTCCATTCACTCATCAATCCAGCTATCGGAAGGGGAAGTGAAGCGAGTATTTCCCCATTTTGGATTACGGCCAATCCGCCCTGCATTTTTTTTATTTCATTTGCTGCCAAAAGCATATCTTGATCATTCGTCCCGGCAATGATCAAATTATGTGAATCATGGGCTACTGTCGTGGCAATTGCGCCTGAATTCAAACCGAGCCCTTTGACGATTCCTAGACCTACTTGTTTGGTCATATGATGCCGTTCAATTACAGCAAGTTTTATATGATCAACATGTTCGGAGAACCGGAATAGTCCATCCTGATTAAGTGTAACCGGTTCAATCGAATGCTTTGTAATCAAGCTGTTTGGTGTTATCTCAATAATATTAGCGAACTTATTTTTAAAAGGTATCGCCAGATCACCTTCCGTTATTTCATGAAATTGAACGGAGTGCTTCAACCCGTCGTCAATGGCATGTTCCTTTTCAGGTGGAAAGTTAAGTAAACGATTATTTTGAACGATAAGCTTTCCCTCTTTAAAGACCGAGTGAATGATGACTGAATCAAGGTCATCCAATATAAGGAAGTCCGCCTTGTATCCAGGTGCTATCGCACCAGTTTCCTTTAAGCCAAAACATTCTGCTGCATTAATGGTCGCCATTTGAATGGCGGTAATTGGCGGGACACCTGTTTTTATGGAAAGTCGAACGTTGTGATCAATACTCCCTTCAGATACAATATCGTCAAGGTGCCGGTCATCGCTGACGAATAAACAACGTCGGGAGTTCTTCTCATTTATAACTGGAATCAGGTTTTTTAAGTCTTTGGCAACGGTGCCTTCCCTGATCATAAGATACATTCCTTTACGCAGTCTTTCTTTTGCCTCTTCCGCTGTAGTGCATTCATGATCCGTTTTAATGCCTGCACACATATAAACATCGAGCTGTTGTTCGGAAAATCCTGCTGCATGGCCATCGATGCTTTTGCCTAGTTTATTAGCATCGTATATTTTTTGCAGCATATCCT
>NZ_JBHVQU010000385.1:0-2522 GCF_042886655.1 Peribacillus sp. NPDC058002
ACAAGGGGCAACCCAAGATAACTTGACTGAAGAATTTAGGAACTCAGGCCCTCAAGAAATGAACGAACAATCCTCAAAGAAAAATAATTTAAAAGAAAAAAGGAAACTGATAGATAAGAAATGTTACGAGTTAATAAAATCCACTGAAAAAATGTATACAGAAAGCGGAAATGAAAAAAACGATTATTGTTCATTGATGAAATTTGCTGAAAAAGTGCATGGAAAATTGAAGGCAAAACGGTTAAAGCCTTAGATACAATCCAAGGCTAATTGAAAGGAGGACATGGAATGATGATTTTGTTTTTTTCTGTAATTGGGGGAGTCTTCTATTCTTTTTTTGTAAAACCTCAAAATCAAACCACTCCTGATACCGTAAATATTACACCATCCAAAAGCAAGGCGGCGGAGGTAAATGCTTAGTTCACAAATTGTCTTGATGTCAATAATTTTTACTTTAACAATTATTCTCATGTTATGGAGACCATTTGGGATTAATGAAACGATACCTACTACAATAGGTGCCTTGACTGTATTAGTTGCAGGCATTGTTCCTTGGATGGATGTTTTAAATATATTTGATATTATCAGGGGCGCTTCGTTAACCATATTATCCACCATAATGATGTCTATTGTACTTGAGAGCATTGGTTTTTTTAGGTGGGTTGCTTTAAATATCATCATCCGGTCTAAGGGTTCAGGGGTTAGATTATTCGCCTATACTAATCTCCTATGCTTTTTCATGACAATGTTTTTCAATAACGATGGAAGTATCCTTATCACAACTCCTATTATTATTCACATTGTAACGTTACTAAAGATTAAACCTCACCAAAAAACCCCCTTTCTAATATCAGGAGCTTTAATTGCAACGGCAGCGAGTGCCCCAATAGCAGTAAGCAATATTTCCAATTTGATTGCACTAAAGATTGTAGGATTGAGCCTTAATAGTTATATCAAAATGATGTTTGTTCCTTCAATGATAGGGATTTTAACAATCGGGTTATTACTATATCTATACTTTAAGAAGGACCTTCCAGGGAAAATCCCCAGTGTACCAGTAAAATGGGATAAAACCTTTTCACGCTATGTGCAAACTCATCCACTCGATGTTAAACAACAATCCGAAGATAATGATTGGAAGTTGTTTAAAATGAGTTTTGCAATCGTCATTTTAACTCGGGCGAGCTTCTTCGCACTTACACCATTTGGGGTTCCCTTGGAATTGATCGGTTTGGTTGGAGCGTCCCTTTTGATATTACTGAGATGGTATAAAACCAAAACTGGTCTTAGCGATATTGTAAAGAAAACACCCTGGCATGTTCTTTTATTTGCTTTCAATATGTACGTGCTGGTATATGGTTTGAAGAATGTTGGCTTGAACGATTATATAGTCAGCAATTTAAAACCCTTAATTATGGACAGCCCATTCCACGCAACCATGATCATGGGCATATTATTAACTATCCTATCCAATTTTTTTAATAATCTTCCTGCAGTTATGATAGGGACTTTGTCGATAACAGAGATGGGATTGGATCCTCACCTTGTGCAAATTGCTTATCTTGCTAACGTGATCGGAAGCGATATAGGTGCTTTGTTGACGCCTGTTGGTACGCTGGCTACATTAATTTGGATATATATATTGAAGAAACACTCCATCAATATCTCATGGGGAAAGTATCTTAGAGTTACCTTTTTGATAATTCCTATAGGGTTAATTGTAAGTTTACTCTCACTGTATTTTTGGACCACTTGGTTATTAAAGTAGGAAGGAGAGGTTATTATGAATAAAATCTTACAAAAGATCAGAGGAGAAACAATTAAAATAGAAATTTCAGGAAGAAAATTCTTTTTCGGTACACTGGTTGATACTGGTATTGATGTAGTGGTTATCTTTAATGGGCAGGATTTTGTGTATCTTCCAATAATTCATATTCAAAATTGCAAAGTAAATACTACGGAAAACGAGGAGATTTCCCTTCCTGTAGACTCACCTGGAATTGAAGCTGAGGAAGAATTATCACTGCGAAAAATTCTTTTATCCGCGAAAGGGATGTTCACGGAAATATACGTAACTGGTAACCAGCCTTTACACGGTTATATAACAAGGGTGATGAATAATTACTTTGAATTCTATTCACCAGTTTATAAGACTATGTATATACCTTTATTTCATTTAAAGTGGATTATCCCATACACAGACAATCAAACTCCTTATGGTTTAAGTAACAAGGATCTTCCTGTACATCCTTCAAACATTTCATTGGCAAGAACCTTTGACGTACAAGTGGAAAAACTGATCGGTAGCTTAATTATTTTTAATATAGGAGAAAACTCCAATTTAATTGGACAAATTAATAAGTTTGAAGATAATTTTGTTGAACTTATTACGGCAAGAGAGGAACTTGTATATTTAAATCTTCATCATATTAAAACAGTTCACCTACCCTGAATTAAAGGCAGCAAATATGCTGCCTTTTAGATATTCCTTTTCTAAAGCGTAACAAGGTGAGAATACTTTA
>NZ_JBHVQU010000386.1:0-2518 GCF_042886655.1 Peribacillus sp. NPDC058002
CCTATGGGGAAGCATTGGCTTTGAAAAAATTAGGAGTTGAAATGGAACAGCTAGGAATTGGTTTTACATGGACCAAAACTCCAGAAGAGCATCGCAACGCATTATCGTTAGCTTGGGAAAAGGCGAGACTGGCCCTTAGTGATCCCGGCATTGATTTACTTGTTTTGGATGAGTTGAACAATGCATTGGCGATTTCCAAATTCCCGATCGAAGACGTCTTGCCATTGACTGAAGTCATCGATGCGATTCGAAGTCGTCCCGCTCATATGCACATAGTCATTACCGGCAGGGATGCCAAGCCAGAGCTTATGGAAATGGCCGATTTGGTTTCATCGATTGAGGCGACCAAGCATTATTATGACGAGGGCATCGGCGCTGTCAAAGGATTAGAGTTTTAAGGGGGTGAATGTAATGAAGGCACGATCCATCATGATACAAGGGACGTCATCTGATGTAGGGAAAAGTTTGATTTGTACGGCATTTTGCCGGGTATTTGCCAATAAAGGGTTACGTGTCGTCCCATTCAAATCACAAAACATGGCTTTGAATTCTTATGTAACCTTGGATGGCGGTGAAATCGGACGGGCTCAGGGAGTACAGGCGGAAGCAGCAAGGATCACGGCAACGACCGATATGAATCCGATATTACTGAAACCAAAGCAGGATATGGTTTCAGAAGTCATCGTGCATGGAAAGCATTTTCTTGATATGAATGCAAAAAGCTATCGGTCCCAATTTGTCCAGGAAGCCATGCCGATCATCCGTAAATCGGTCGAAAAACTTCAAGAAGACTATGACATCATCGTACTCGAAGGGGCAGGAAGTCCGGCTGAAATTAACCTTAAGGACCGGGATATCGCGAATATGCGAATGGCTAAACTCACGGATGCGGCAGTCATTTTGGTGGCCGATATTGATCGTGGTGGAGTATTTGCCTCCATCATCGGCACACTTGCTTTATTGGATCAAGATGAACGAGATAGTGTAAAGGGGATCATCATCAATAAATTTCGTGGCATGCGTGAATTGTTGGACGATGGCATTGAATGGGTGGAAAAGGAAACCGGGATTCCGGTTCTCGGGGTACTGCCCTATCTAGACGTGAATATTGAAGCGGAAGATTCACTTGCCCTCTCTTCCTTACGTTTTAAAAAACCTAAAAAGGCTGAGTTCCCGATCGATGTAGCCGTCTTGAGATTTCCGCGGATCTCCAATTTTACTGATGTGGATCCTTTTTTTGATGAACCCGGAGTAGGTGTCCGCCTAGTAAACAGTGTTCATGAGTTAGGTAATCCCGATCTGGTAATTTTACCTGGTACAAAAAACACGATGGAAGATTTAGAATGGTTGAATCGTATGGGGTTGGATCGGGAAATCAAAGAACTGCGGAAACAAGGAACGATGATCTTTGGCATATGCGGCGGTTTTCAAATGCTAGGGACTAAACTTTTCGATCCTGATGCGGTCGAAGGTGACGGTGAGAACGCGTACGGGCTCTCGCTTCTTCCGGTGGAAACCGTTTTTCAGGCAGAAAAGAAAACGGTACAAATGGAAGGTGTCCTTTCTGCCGGTATAATGGAAGGTCAAATGAATCTTAACGGTTTCGAAATACATTTAGGCAGAACGACATTGAAGTTGCAAGTAAGGCCCTTTCTTTTATTGAAGGATGGAAGAGAGGATGGAGCCATTTCCAATGACAACAAGGTAATGGGAACATATCTTCATGGGATATTCCATAATCGCCTGTTCACTAGATTGCTAGTAAACCAAATTCGACGGAACAAGGGGTTGGAAGAAGTGAAGGAGAATGTCCAAAGCGACTCGGAGCGTAGGGAGGAAGCCTACAATCTCTTGGCTTCCCATTTGGAGGAAAACATTGATATGGATACCATCTATCAATGGCTGCATCTGGAAACTGCAGGAAGTTAATGTTAATCAAAGCCCTTTTATCTTCAAAAAAGCTCGATTTAGAGCTGCAATTCCTTTTATTTAGCCATAATAAGTGACAGGGGCATACAAGATATGTTATGTTGTCTTCTCTACATACTTTATACAAAATAAAAGGATGAGGTGTTCATATGAATAAAACAGAATTAGTGAGCAGTGTTGCAGCACAAGCTGAACTGACAAAAGACGAAGCAAAAAAAGTAGTGGATGCGTTGTTTGAAACAATCACGGCTACACTTGCTAAAGAAGAAAAAATCCAATTAGTTGGTTTTGGTACATTTGAAGTGCGCGACCGTGCTGCCCGTACAGGAAGAAACCCGCAAACTGGCGAAGAAATACAAATTGCAGCTAGTAAAGTACCGGCATTTAAAGCAGGTAAGGAATTAAAAGACGCAGTAAAATAAATGATGAACGACGAAAAAACCTGGCGAAGCAATGCTCGCCAGGTTTTTTATGTTTACAGTCATTTCAACTTACCCGTTGATCTTTAATGGAAAGATTAAAAAACGTTTTATCATCTGGTAAGCATGAAATTGTTTATATAGCACAAAAATTATAGTACTTATTAATA
>NZ_JBHVQU010000387.1:0-2509 GCF_042886655.1 Peribacillus sp. NPDC058002
GGCAATATGAGCATCGAGATCAAACAAACGATCACTATTTTTTTAGCGGTACTGCTTTTAGCACTAGGCGGGATTATCGTTAAGAATGTCAAAATATTTAAACATTTTTGTATCCCTGCACCTGTTGTAGGGGGATTACTGTTTGCAATAGTAGCGACCAGTCTTAAAACCTTTCTAAACGTAACCATTTCATTAGATACGACACTCCAGGGATTATTTATGTTAACGTTTTTTACGACTGTTGGATTGGGTGCCAGTTTTCAATTAGTAAAAGTCGGCGGTAAATTATTATTAATATATTGGTTGTTATGCGGTTTTCTGGCATTAGCTCAAAATTTAATTGGAATTTCTTTAGCACCGGTTTTTGGGATCGATCCATTGATTGGTATGATGGCAGGAGCGATATCCATGGAAGGTGGCATAGGTGCAGCTACGGCATTTGGTGGTACCATTGAATCGCTGGGAATTCAATCTGCCCAAGCAATTGGAATAGCGGCAGCTACTTTAGGATTAGTATTTGGTGGATTAGTTGGAGGTCCGACTGTAAAATATCTTATTAATAAACACAAATTAACACCAAGTAAAAAGGATATTGAAATTCAGGAAAAGAAAGAAATGGAAGACAAAATAGAATTGAATGCAGCTTCATTTATGAAACAAGTATTAATATTGACATTTTGTATGGCTTTAGGTTCATACTTAGGAGAGTTATTTTCGGCGAAGACAGGTTATGTTTTACCGAACTATGTTGGAGCAATGATAGTGGCTGTAATAGTTAGGAATATTTTGGATAAAATAAATGGGGAAATCATCGAAATGCCTAGTATAAATTTTATTGGAGATATTACTTTAGGTATTTTCTTATCAATGGCATTAATGAGTATAAAACTGTGGGAAGTTGCTGACCTTGCGTTACCTATTATTTTGATTGTGGTGATACAAGTAATCTTCATTATACTTTTAAGTATATTCATCATGTTTCGCTTTCTTGGCAAAAACTACGATGCGGCAGTTATGGTTGGAGGGTTTATCGGACATGGTATAGGGGCTACACCAAATGCTATGGCCAATATGTCGACGATCACTGCTAAATATGGACCTTCAAGTAAAGCGTATTTAATCGTTCCGATAGTGGGTGCATTTCTTATTGACGTTTTTGCCATGCCAATTATCATTGTAAGTATTAATCTATTAAAATGATAATGCTGGAATGAATTTCAAAATTAATAGTTTTTAAGTAAAGCCTGATATGGTCAAAGTATAGTTAGATATAGTGCTGATACCGAATGTTTTTAGTTGTATCAAAAACATTCGGTATTGTCTTTTTTTCTAAATTCCCCATGCAGTAGTTCACATTGGTTTCTGTCTAATTATTAATGTAACGGAACCCCATCGATTTCAAGTAGGTATGAACGACCTTGTGTGTATAGCACGATCAAGTAAGAATGAAATTATGCTACGATGAGAGTCCAGTACACCTAAGCCAGTTATGCCTCTCTGTTTAAACAATTTTTTTTTGATCTTCACTCTGGTCGAAATTGTTTTCAACTTAAAGTAAAGTAATAATAAAAGGGGAGAAAATAGTTGTCATATTCACTAAAGATAATAAGAAAAAGTGAACAAATAACCAGTCTTTGGTCAGGTGGTAAAACAACTCAACTTGCCATTTACCCTGAAGATGGAGATTATTCGAAGCGTGATTTCAAATGGCGGATTAGCACCGCAGATGTCGAGGTGGACGAATCCTTATTTACTCACCTTCCAGGCATTCGGAGAATCATTATGATCCTTGATGGTGAAATGCTGCTGGAACATAAGGGAAAGCACCGTGTGCATTTACAGCCATTTGAACAGGATCGGTTTGATGGAGGCTGGACAACCCGAAGTATTGGAAGGGTTACGGACTTTAATTTGATGTTAGCAGAAGGATGCGAAGGAGACCTTAGCACCATTCATTTGACTGATGGAACCCATTCTGAAGTGTTGGATAATGGGGAATCTTCGAAAAGAACCGACGCCTATTATTGTTTCAAAGGAAAAAGTAGAATGAGTATCGATGAAAAAGAGTCTATTGTTTTAGGGCAAGGTGACTTGGTAATCTTGAACAGGGATCATTTCTGCAATAACATAAAGTTATCCAATTACGAAGATCACGTATCTTCAACAATTATTAAGGTAAGTATTTTTTATTGATGGAAGTTTGGGTTGCCAAAGCATGCATCCTTCTCATATATAAATTGATTGCGACCCAATGATGAGGTTTGACGTCAGCGCGTTCACTGCTAATGGTTGACATCACGTACCTTTTTTAGATTAATAGTGCCAGATACATCCAAGATATGAGTTTACTTTATTCAGATTATATACAGTAAAAAGTAAACAGGATATTAAATATTAATTAATCAGAGCTGTCCTTAGACAGCTTTTTGTTTTTGGCTCTTTTCGTAAAGATTGTTGTTGTTTTTAAAACGAAACGATTTAAGGTTGATTGGAGCGCAAGTGCGAGACT
>NZ_JBHVQU010000388.1:0-2506 GCF_042886655.1 Peribacillus sp. NPDC058002
GATTTATACCTGTTATGATGTCTGTAATGGCAGGAGGCATTATAAGTATGTTTCAGCAGAACACAGTATATATAGTTGGCGAATCGAAGGCGGCATCCAATAATCCAATTACACAGCAATTCAACTGCTTTTTTATCGGTTTCGTCATTGATAGTGATACGCATGATATCGTGGATGCGGAATGCTCGACTACAATATCGATTACATCACGCTTCATTCAATCCATGTTAGTGGGTAAATCAATCCTTCGGCCCGATGAATTGGAGAAGGAAATTGAGAAACGGTACTTTGGTTCATCTCAGAAAGCACTGACCGTCGCTCTAAGAAATGCGAGCATTAAATATCAGCAACTTTATAAGTCATAGCTGCTTCTTTTGTCAGTCGCAATTGAAATCCAGCTGTTAAAGAGTGTGTACGCGCTCTTTGGCAGCTGGATTTTTTTATGTAGGTCTATGCAAGACTTCATTGGCGGGTTTGAATAAAATTGAAATTTAATTTTATTATCATGAAACTCCCTAAATATAAGGAGGTATGGAATATGATTCAAGATGGTGTGATGTTTGTCTGTTTTTTATTGGCATTTACTGCCGTGATTGCGGTAGCGGAAAAAAAGATAGGAGGAAAGTTCTTCAAGTATGTTCCTGGTATTGTCCTTATTTATATTGGAGCGGCAATGATGAAAACATTCGGGGTCTTTTCAGATAGTGAGTCAGTCGAAAGTGCATATGGCACCATACGAGGACTCCTGCTACCCGCCATGTTAATGCTCATGCTTTTGCAATGCGATATGCGAAAAATAATCAGACTTGGACCAAAGATGCTTTTAACTTTTTTTGCCGCTTCCTTCAGCATCATCGGGGGGTTCACTCTTACTTACGTTTTAATGAATGGTTTTTATGCTGAAGGAACATGGAAGGCGTTCTCGGCCTTGAGCGCAAGCTGGACAGGGGGATCTGCCAATATGGTGATCTTGCAAGGAATACTCGATGTACCTGAAAATATATTTGGCTATGCGTTGATCATGGATACAGTCAATTATTCCATTTGGGTCATGTTCTTGTTTTGGCTGGTGCCTCTTGCTGGAAAATTCAATATTTGGACTAAAGCGGATACATCTTTCATTGATCAAATGACTTCCGACCTTGAAGCGGGGGAAACCGCCAAGACGGAATTTGGATTCGTGGAATTGATCGGTTTCTTGGCGCTGGCTTTAATTGTATCAGCAGGGGCAACCAAAATTGGGGAGAGACTGCCAGTACTGGGTGCCGCTGTGAATGGAACCACTTGGACGATCATCATCGCTTCGACCGTAGGTTTAATTCTGGCTGTCACAAAAGTTGGACGTATTGCCGGTTCCATGGAAATTTCAAAAGTCATGCTTTATATAGTCATTGGTTTAATAGCTTCCCATGCCGATTTTTCACAGCTGTTTCAAGCACCTGTGTATATTTTGTCCGGATTTATGATTCTATTCTTTCATGGATTGATCATGGTCATTTTGGCCAAAATCTTTAAGTTGGATCTATTTACAATGGGAGTTGCCTCATTGGCCAATATAGGGGGTGTGGCATCAGCTCCTATATTGGCAGGTGCATTCAACCGGACGCTAATACCGGTCGGGATATTGATGGCTGTACTTGGCAGTCTTCTGGGCACCTATTTTGGAATTCTTACATCATATATACTCTCAAGCTTTTAGGAAGGGTTGTTAATATGAAGATTGAAAGTTTAAAAGTATCAGTGGAAACCTTGCCACTTGTCAAGCCATTCAAAACGGCATTACGCACAGCAATGGAAATTGAAAACATCATGGTTTCCGTAATGTTGGAGGATGGGACAGAAGGTTTGGGGGCCGCAGCCCCTACGGTCGCCATTACAGGTGATTCTACAAAAGGAATCATGACGGTCATTGAAGAAGTAATCACACCACATTTAATTGGCCGCGACATCGAGAATATCAATGCATTGTCTCAGCAGATCCAACAAACCTGCGTAGGTAACACCAGTGCAAAAGCTGCTGTTGAAATCGCTTTGTATGACGCAGTCAGCAAACGATGGCAGCTCCCTTTATATCAATATCTTGGCGGTAAATCGAATGTCCTGAAAAATGATATGACAATCAGCGTTGATGAACCCGAAGAAATGGCTAAGGCGGCATTGTCCCTCATCGATGGCGGATTCTCAACGATGAAGATAAAATTGGGGAAAGACTGGAAGAGTGACGTGAAGCGGGTTGCCTGCATTCGTGCTGCTGTTGGCGACCAGGTTACTATCAGGATTGACGCAAATCAAGGGTGGACTACAAAACAAGCGATTTCCATTATTCATGAACTCGAGGAAAGAAAGCTGAATGTTGATTTGGTGGAACAGCCCGTTCAAGCCCATGATATCCAAGGGTTGAAAGAAATAAAGAGGTCTGTCCAAGTGCCGATCATGGCCGATGAAAGTTTGTTTTCCCCTCGTGATGCAATGAGACTCCTGAATGAACATGCTGTTGATTTACTTA
>NZ_JBHVQU010000389.1:0-2500 GCF_042886655.1 Peribacillus sp. NPDC058002
CAGCTTTATCTCATCGCGAGCCTGTTTGACTACGTCGTTCATTAAAAAATTAAAATCCATATTCATGGCATTTGCTCCTTCCAAGTTTTCTCTTCAATCCTATCATAACAATTGCCACTTCTTGATTCAATAATTTTACCTGTTAAAACCGCATAAACCGTTTAGAACGAAATAGAAGCGAGAACCATGTGCGAAACAACTAGGCATACAAAAGGATGGGGCATGCCAGGAGACATTCCACGGTGCCCCATCCTATTTCTTTTTTAATTTGATTTAAATGTTTCTGTAAAAGATCCAAAGGCCTGCTTAACAGCAGCGGTGACCGTTTTATTCCCTGACATCACTTGATTCTCGAGTATAGGGAGAAGACCTTTGACGGTTTCATTTTTATAAAACATCGTTTTAAGCTGGTGATCAATCAATGAATAAAGCCATTCCTTAGATTGCATTCTTCTCCGTTCTTGAAAAACACCCGATTCTTTGGTCATATCGGAAAATTCATTCAAAACATCCCAAAGCTCAGGGATACCTTTACCGGTGATGGCGGAACAAGCATATGCCTTTCCTGCCCATCCCTTTGTTGCAGGCTGAAGGAAGTGCAAGATTCTGCTATATTCGGATTTCGTCCTAATCGCCAGCGGAATATTCTCTCCGTCGGCTTTATTGACCACAATTCCGTCCACAAGTTCCAGAATCCCCTTTTTCATCCCTTGTAATTCATCTCCGGCACCTGTTAGGACAAGGAGCATGAAAAAGTCGACCATACTACGTACTATAGCTTCACTCTGACCGACACCGACAGTTTCTATCAGTATCACATCAAATCCTGCCGCTTCACAAAGCAACATCGTTTCCCTCGTTTTGCGGTGAACTCCGCCTAGAGTGCCTTCGGATGGTGAAGGTCTTATGAAGGCATGAGGGTTTCTTGCCAGTTCCTCCATCCTTGTCTTATCACCTAATATACTTCCGCCATTGATCGAAGAGCTTGGGTCGACAGCTAGAACGGCAACCTTATGGCCCCTGTCACATAAGTAAGTTCCGAACGTCTCGATGAAGGTACTTTTTCCGGCACCGGGCACTCCGGAAATCCCGATGCGAATCGAGTTCCCTGTATGGGGAAGGATGGCATGCAATAATTCCTGTGCATGATCCAAGTGGTGTGATGCATTGCTTTCAACCAATGTAATCCCTTTAGCTAGCTTGGCCCTGTCCCCTTTTATGATTCCCTCTTTAAGTTCATGGACCGGTATGTTTACATTTTGTTTTTTGACGAATTTGCTTTTTGAAGGCTTGTTTTGGCTGGCTGCTAATTCCACACCTGGCTTTAATGAAGAAGCAAAACCTTCCTGATTGTTAAGATCGACCCATTCCGGCTTCTTGTCTTCACTCATTATTGGGCCACTTCCTCATATCCGAGGCGATTGTATATTTCCTGAAGCACTTTCTTCGCTGCCTGTGGTATGACCGTACCAGGTCCAAAAATGGCTGTAGCCCCATTTTCCATTAGGTAATCATAATCCTGTGCAGGGATGACGCCGCCTACGATCACTATTATGTCCTCACGGCCCAAGTTCTTCAGTTCCGTCATAAGCTGCGGCAACAAAGTTTTATGGCCGGCAGCAAGCGAACTCATTCCGACTACATGCACATCATTTTCCACGGCTTGGATGGCTGTTTCTTCCGGTGTTTGAAATAATGGACCGATATCGACATCATAGCCTAAATCCGCAAACCCCGTTCCTACTACTTTAGCTCCACGATCATGACCGTCCTGACCCATTTTAGCCATTAACAAACGCGGCCTTCTTCCTTCATTTTCAAGGAACTCTTCCGTCATGCGGACGACTTCCTCAATTTCCGCTTCTTTTGAGTAGGCCGAGCTATATACGCCGCTGATGGAACGGATCGTTGCTTTGTGACGTCCAGCAACCTCTTCGATCGCATCGGATATTTCACCTAATGAAGCCCGTACTCTTGCAGCTTGCACAGCTAGTTCTAGAAGGTTACCTTCGCCAGTTCTGGCAGCCATGGATAGCGCTTGAAGAGCTTCATCCACCTTTGCCTGATCACGTTTCGCTTTTAATTCGCTCAAACGCTTAAGCTGACTTTCGCGGACTACCGTATTATCAATCTCCAGTATTTCAATAGGATCCTCTTTTTTCAAACGATACTTATTGACGCCCACAATCGTTTCAACTTGAGAATCGATTTTAGCCTGACGCTTTGCAGCTGCTTCCTCGATCCTCATTTTTGGAAGGCCGGTTTCAATTGCCTTCGCCATTCCACCCAGACCTTCGATTTCTTCTATGTGAGCCCAAGCCCGGTCGATTAATTCATTAGTGAGCGATTCTACATAGTATGAACCCGCCCATGGATCGATTACTTTTGTGATCCCGGTTTCCTCCTGCAGATATAACTGTGTGTTACGGGCAATGCGTGCCGAGAAATCAGTTGGCAAGGCAATGGCCTCATCCAATGCGTTCGTATGCAGGGACTGTGT
>NZ_JBHVQU010000390.1:0-2496 GCF_042886655.1 Peribacillus sp. NPDC058002
GGAAATACTGGACAGTCTCGCAATAAGAGGGGATATTCTGGTTAGTCCTGGAAACACTCCACAGTATACTCCCGTTCCTGCAAGCGAGCTAATAAAAAACCGCCGCATGAAAGCGGAAGAAAACTTTGAACTGGCAGAAAAATCATTAGCGGAGTTTGAACGTTCTGCAAATGATCGTGAAAACATCTGGAATATCATGGGGCGTAATGAAATACTCGATAAGGTAAAAGCTTGTATACTATCTGCTAAAAAAAGAATACTCTTAGAGATTTGGGAAGACGAATTCGAAGTATTAGAGTCTGAACTAAGACAGGCTGCAAATAAAGGAGTCAATGTCACAATTATTGCCTATGGTGAAATCGTCTGTGATTTTGCTAATGTTTACCTTCATTATATGGGTCATGAAATTACAGAAGAGTATGGTGGGCGATGGCTTGTTATTAGTGGAGATGATTCAGAAGTGGTAGCAGGTATTGTCTCGCTTGGTAAAGATAGCCGTGCAGCATGGACCATGCATGTAGGTTTGGTCATGCCCATTACAGAAGTCATGATTCATGATTTGTATCTCATGGAAATCATGGAGAAACATAGGGAACTTTTAGAAGAAAGCTTTGGTGTAAACCTCGCCAATTTACGTAAAAAATTTTCTATCCATCCAGATAATAAAAAACATTACGTAGACTAGATTTGTGCTATCAATTCCTGTTTTTTACAGCATAACAAGAACGCGAACATTATTGTCAACAATAGGGGCATACATCCAGGCAGGATTTATGCCCTTTGAAGTCACTTTTTGAGCATAGGTGCAGGTAAGTTTTTTAGATGCATCGTCCCCGGCACCCGACTGATTGAAGATACAGCAGATGATTAAGAAATATAACTATATTAAAATAGGGAAACGGGTATAATGAAGAATGGAATAAACCATTCTTGGTAATGGGACTATTATAGTATCGGATTGACATCTTGATATCCGGATTACATAAAGACAGAAGGAGAAATGATTCATTTGGATAATAAAGAAACAAAAGGTATCGAGTTACCTGTCAACTATGAGGAATTAAAAAAATCTGCCAATCGCAAATCTAATTGGAGAGAACGTTTGGATGCGATCGAAGAATTAGGACAGTCAAAAAATAAACAAGTGATCGACATTCTCACACATATCATGAATAGTGATTCTGTATTTAAAGTTCAAGAGGCTGCATACCGTCAACTGAAAAGATTAGGCGAAGATGTCCAATTGCCACCAAGGAAAAAGGGAGAATTGGTTAAAGGATTAACCAAAATCTTAGTAAGGATCAAGAAGAGTTTACCAGAAAATCACTCATATACTGAATTCAAAGATAAACTTCAGAAAATGAGAATGGATATATATGATACCTATGAGGGTGAAAAAGGGGCAGATTTTGATAAGTGGTTAGAAAATACTTGGTCTGCGTTATCGAAAAGATAAACTCATTCAAAAGGAAAACAAATAAGATTGGATGCAGGAGCAAAATTTTTGCTCCTTTTTGTTTACCAATAAATTAGGAATATTTGTATATCCCTCCCCTTTTTTAAACCATCGAATGGGACACTCTCTTGCATACAAGGATTAAATGACCGAGAGCCTTTAAAGCACAATTCCAGGAAAAGCCACATTTCCCATGTGCTCAGCCTGCACTAGAATAATTCTATTTCTATATAAACACATTTTTTTTACAAATCAACATAATGATATTAATAGAATGAATGAACTCATAGAAGACCAGGGGGAAGACAAGTGAATCAAATGTATACGATCCTTGAAGAAATTCAATCGACATCCATGGAGTGTGTATTGGCTACCATCATTCATGTGGAAGGTTCAGCATACTTACGTGAAGGTACCTCCATGCTTATCAAAAAAGATGGTACATCTTCAGGCGTTATTAGTGTTGGGTGTATCGAGGAAGATCTTATTCTTCATTCTTGCAGAGTGTTTGAAAGGAAAAATACAGAGACCTTTGTATATCACATGGAAAGTGATGAAGATCTAGAATGGGGAATTGGAACAGGTTGTAACGGAACTCTCTATATATTACTGGAGTATGTGGACCATAGATTAAAAGAAAATCTTTCATATGTCTTGGCTTCCATTAAAGAAGCTAAGGTAATCGTCCATCAAATTGAGTTAGATGATGATTGGAACTTATTGGGGTATTCTTTCCGGTCAGAGGATGAGTATACTAATGAACCCAAAGAAAATGATGTTAGCTTTATTTATAGGCAAAAGATTATACCTAAACCGCGTTTAATCATTTTTGGTGCTGGATGTGATGTATATCCAGTTGTCACTATGGCTACCTCAATAGGTTTTTTAGTTACTGTTTGCGATTGGAGGTCCGAGCTTTGTAACGAAAATAATATACCCGACGCAGTTAGCCATATTATAGGATTCCCATCTGAAATTATGGAACAATTATCTTTTAAAAAAGATGATTATGTTATCATCATGACTCATAACTTACAGAG
>NZ_JBHVQU010000391.1:0-2475 GCF_042886655.1 Peribacillus sp. NPDC058002
GGTACTGCATGAAGAGAAAACTATATGAGCTTGCCCACAGTCGTGCCGGTGATAAAGGGAATATATTGATGCTTTCGCTTATTCCAAATCATGAAAAAGACTATTCCCTTTTATGCAAAGAAGTAACAATACAGAGAGTAAAACAACATTTTAAGGACATTGTTGATGGTGAAATTTTTAGATATGAGGTTCCAAATATCGCTGCACTTCAGTTCGTTTGCCATCAAGCTTTGCTTGGCGGAGTTACAATATCACTCGGTATGGATACGCATGGGAAAAGCTTGAGTTACGCCTTATTGGAGATGGAAATAGAGGTACAAGAAGCGTTATAGGAGGGGGGATAAAAAAATGAGAAAATTTATAAATGGTATCGGACGTTATATCATCTGATTGTCCTCTTATATTTTGATTTTCTGGAACAAGTAAAAAAGGAAACCAAAGAAGAAGCGTACACAGAACTCGACAAGAAATTTAAAGAGCTTACGAAACAAATAAATGAACTTTTGTGACGAATAGACTGTAGTTATTTTGTAAATCTTGCATGAATCTTTAAAATGATGTGAAGTAGAGGCAGTGTAGTTTGAAGACAATCTGCATCAAAGAAAAGGATTTCTTATTCAACACTCAGGTGCGTGCGTTAAGTATAAGAAGGAGCTATTCAAAAAAACTGTTCTTAAGATAAAAATGTTCGTTCATGAGCAAATCTAAAGATATATAAATGTGGTTCTTAGCCATACTAATAAAGATTAAAATTCGTTAGGAGGAAATATAATGGGAAGATCAAACAACCATAAACCATCTAGCAGCAAAAAGGCTTTACCTCAAACTCCCGAAAACTTAAAAATAGAACCGGATCGTGTTGATGAAGAGTTTTCTCGTGAGCTAGGTGAAAGTGAAAAAATTAGAGCTACAAGACCTAAATGAAACAAAAAAAGTGAAAGACTAAAACAAAAAAATCGCGTTTTTTTATTTTCTTATTGAATCAAAGGTGTGTTAGTGAAACAATAATCGCAGAACGGAAGTGGTTTGGCGAAAAACTTTGCAAGCTTACTTAAGAGATCGATTTTATCGTTAATGAAAAAAGGATCTTCAATGTGGAGATCCTTTAATGCTGTTTCTTCAACTAAAGTTAATATTAGTCGAAGAAACAGTGTCACTTTAATAAATATCAATAGTACACCTATGAGAGAGATACGAATAAACGGGTCATCTTAAGACAATTTAGTTGAAACTTCTATAAGTAAAACAGAATAAATTATTAGTCTTGTCTATGTTAATAACATAGACATATTTTGATTGTAATTTTTCCTTACTGAGATATTTTTTTAGATATTTTCATGTTAAAAACATCTATATATATGTTGATCTTCATTACCTTGTTCCTTACATACCTTACTTCAAGATCTGGAATATCAAAGCTTGCACGACGTAATCAGCCTTTGATTCTAGAGGGCTTGCCATCCTCCAATTTAGCCGAAATAAGCCCAAGAACCACTCCAAGCAACGCACCTGCTCCAACTTCCACAGGCTGATGTCCGAGTAGTTCATTCAGTTCTTTCTCACGCTCCACATACTCAAAGCTCGGAAACTCTCCCGAAAATTTCGCCATATTATCTTCAAGATCATTCACAAGCTTGGCAATTTCCCCTGTATGGCGCCTAATCCCTTGAGCATCATACATCACAATCACGCCAAACACTGTGGCAAGCGCTGTTTCCGTATGCAGCCAGCCTTTATTCGCTGCCACATATGATGCCAGTGCGGCCACACCGGCGGAGTGCGAACTAGGCATTCCACCTGTTGTGAAAGCCTGCTTCAAGTCCCACTTTCCCGTCAGCTTATAATGTGTAAAAATTTTCAGCCCTTGCGCAATCCCGATTGCTGACAGCGCCGTTAAAATTCCCCGATTCATCTTTTCCATGAGCAACTCCTCCACTCCACTCCAGACCAGTCCAACCCAATCCAGGATATTATCTTCCCTCTTTTGATACCCCAATAATAATTTTTATATGCAGCAGTCCCATGATTATCGGCTGTTATTAAAGGTCAAGCTTCATGTATATAATGACCCTTTTTTTCAGTTTCCGTGTTCGACTATTTCATAATAATTATTTATAGGATGGGTACCTTAAGGAAAATATATAACGGAAGGTTATTAAGGTGGCAATGGAATGAACAAGGTCAAGGATATAAATCCGGCAGAGCAAAAAAAGATCATGAAGGTAACCGAGCGAATGTCTTTCACAAAAAACTTCAGATCAGCTACTGCTGAAGAATGGTTTGTTTTCATTCCCGGCTTTAATGATCCAGTTACTGAAGGAGCTGCTGGAAAGGCTATAGTTCACTACAATCTATATGGAAACAAAGATATGTTCGTTAACACGACGGTCATTCTGGATGATCCTGTTCTATTTGAGGTGGAAAATTTTCAGCTGGTATATTCTATTTGTGATGAACTTATAAATCGTCTAGTGG
>NZ_JBHVQU010000392.1:0-2472 GCF_042886655.1 Peribacillus sp. NPDC058002
ACTTAGTGGAGAAGTTAAAAGGGCCGTAATATTTGATTTTCCAGGTATATCATACTTCGCGATGCCAAGGGCACCCAAAGTTCCGAATATGACGGAGAAAAGGGCAGCCAATGCTGCGAACTTCGCACTGTTCAAAAAGGCTTCCAAAAATTCAGGACGCTCCAAGATCTTGGCATACCATTGCAGTGAGAAGCCTTCAGCCGGAAAGCTTGGATAATTGGCACTAGTAAAAGAAGCGGGAATAACGACAATAAGCGGTATCAAGATATAGATAATTGCCAACACGGCTACAGCAATCCGAAGGCCTCCAAACGTTTTCATCATCGGAATACCTCCTTGAATTTCCCTTTTTCAAACACCCTGGTAAAGACAGCCACTGATATGACAGTGGTTGCTAATAGAATATAAGAAAGAGCAGATCCGAATGTCCAATGCAGCAAGTTGTTTATTTGATCATAGATGACAACAGGCATCACGGGCACATTGGCTCCCCCCATTAGGGCAGGTGTAACATATGCACTCATTGATAAACTGAATACGAGAATGCAGCCAGATACGATACCAGGGATACTTAACGGTAATGTAATTGAAAAGAACCTTCTGAATGGACTTGCCCCAAGTATTGCTCCTGCCTTATCCAGAGAAGGATCAATATTATATAAACTGGCAACGATGGACAAGATCATGAAAGGAAGATATGCATTGGATAGTCCGATCACAACTCCGATTTCCGAAAACAATAGTTTCAATGGTGCATCTATTATGCCAAGGGCCATCAAGGTTTGATTAATCGTTCCATTAGGCAATAGCAGTAGGTACCAGCCAAAATTACGGACAACTATACTTACCAAGAGCGGTGACACGATCAAGAGAGTGATATACCCTCTGATCCGCGCTGAACTTTTGGCCATCGTCAAAGCTACCGGATATCCAAGAAATAAAGCAACCAAGACCGAATATAAACTGATTTTCACTGTCAGCCATAAAGAAGATAAGTAATAGCTATCGGTAAATAATTGTGTATAGTTTTTCAGGCTATAAACTGCATCCGCTCCTCCAAGATTATCTGTTGATATGAAGCTTAAATATAAAATATATAACATCGGTATGACAAAGAAACCAAATATGAAAAGCAGAATCGGCGTTAAAAGGAGTAATCCAGGCACCCAGACTTTCCTTTTCTTGATTTTAGGTTCCTTTTGCGGTTCGATTGGATTCGTTTCCTGTTCTATTTCTTGACTAGCATAACTTCTGATGGGCTCCATCCAATTAGCACCTCACTTCCATTTTGCCATGATGAATCGAAAGCGGAAGTCAATACTTGAATACTTTTCCCATGTAATAGAACATTGATTTCCCAAGAGGTACCAAGATAGTTAATCTGGCTTATCTTAGCATGTTGGAAATCCAATGGAGAGGCAGATTTTTCTGCAAGAGAAACTATTTGCAGTTTTTCTGGTCTAATATAAAGCTTCACTTCATCACCAGTTTTTAAATCACTATCATTTCCCATGATGTTGTTTGCATCGACATGAGTGATATCAGGCCCTATCTTGACTGAAACTTTCCGTTTATCCACAGCAGACACAATGCCTTCAAAACAATTCGATTTCCCGATGAATTGAAACACGAATTCAGTCTTGGGATGATTGTAAATCTCAGTCGGAGTACTGATTTGTTCAATTTTCCCTGCATTCATGACCACGACTCGATCAGACATGGAAAGAGCTTCTTCTTGATCATGGGTCACAAAAATGGTCGTTACGCCAATTTCCTTTTGTAAGCGCTTTATCTCGGCCCTGAGTTCATGACGCAACTTTGCATCAAGGTTTGAAAGCGGTTCGTCAAGCAAAAGGAGCTCCGGTTCAACTACAAGAGCTCTGGAAATCGCAACACGCTGACGCTGACCTCCTGATAATTCCCTTGGATAACGATTCTCCAATCCTGACATTTTTACTAATTCAAGCGCTTTACTTATCTTCTTTTTTTGCTCAGCTTTACTAACTTTGCGCAGTTTCAGGCCAAAACTGAGATTTTCATAGACTGTCATATGAGGAAAAAGCGAATATGTTTGAAAAACCATCCCTAAATCTCGCTTATAAGGCGGAACCTTCGTCACATTATTGCCTTTAATATGGACCTCTCCCCGATCTGCATCGAGGAACCCAGCTATTAGGTTCAAGGTAGTGGACTTTCCACACCCTGAAGGCCCAAGAAGAGTAAGTAACTCTCCTTGTTTCACCTCCAGATCAATGCCATTCAGGACAACATTCGCTCCAAATTGTTTAAACGCGCCTTTTATCTCAACATCATTTTTGTTTGACCCAAACCCTTGGACTGCCTCCAGGGGTTGCCTATTCATTTCCACATCTTTTTTTAATACTTCCATGTGATAACACGCTCCTTTTTATTTGAGTTTTTTCCCTAATTCAGGAGTAACCTCTTTCGCCCATCTGTCCGACCCCTCGGCGC
>NZ_JBHVQU010000393.1:0-2471 GCF_042886655.1 Peribacillus sp. NPDC058002
GTATATAACTGGCTATAAACTGCGCATCATGTCCTGCACCGCTTACCATTCTCTTATAGGGTAGACCTAATGTATTGCTCGATTGCTCTAGCAAATTGCAAGTGGACTTGTCGAACCAAACGGTATCCCTGTCCCATAATTTTTTCACTTGGATGTGGCATCCGCCTTCTGAACCTGTAGTTGTAAGGCTTTCAATGATTTCCTCCACCTTTTGGATGACATTGGAATCCTTGTGTCTCGCTTCTAGCGAAAAAACCACTTTATTAGGAATAACCGTATGAATATTAGGAAACACATTTACCCTTCCCATCGTAAAAACCAAATCGTCTTCAAGCATGCTTAGCTTCTGACGAGCCTCCATAATCAAGGTATTCGCAGTGAAGAAAGCATCTTTTCTCATATTCATCGGGGTGGTACCGGCATGATCGGATTCTCCAGTAACTTCTATCTCATAGCACACCATGCCAAGGACACATTCAACGACACCGATCGTTAGTGATTCACGTTCAAGAATTGGCCCTTGTTCAATATGCAATTCTAGAAATGCAGTCGCTTCTTTTAAACGATTCTCTTTATCCCCTTCATATCCAATGGCATTCAGGGCACTTTCGAAAGTCGTTCCGTCACTATCCGTCTTTTGCAGCATGATGGATTTTTCGAATTTACCTGAAAGGACTCCCGAAGACATCATGGAAGGTTCGAATCTGGCTCCCTCTTCGTTTGTAAAATTGACGATCATTATCGGAATTTCAGGTTGGATACTATTTTCCACCAAAGTCCGCACCACTTCCAAGCCTGCAGCTACACCCAAGATACCATCAAACCTCCCGCCCTTCTTTACGGTATCCATATGTGATCCCATCACAATAGGCGGTTTGTTTTCAAGTCCCGCTAATGTAGCGTAAATATTCCCCATATCATCAACCTTAATGGTCATACCCAATTCTTTACAGCAAGCGCAAAAGTAATCACGGACTAATCGGTCTTCTTCTGAAAGGGAAAGCCGTGTGACTCCATTATTTTCTGTCCTTCCAAAATCAGCGAATTTCTCGAGCGTACGACTCAGCCTCTCACCATTAATTGATAATTTTTGCTTTTTCATAGCCAATATCCCCCTTTAAATTCTACATGCGTTCGCTTAAGAAAAAATGAAATTGAAGGTATGGTTGTTTTAGAATGGTTATGCCGGATTTATATTTCTACTAATGTTCCCCTATGATAAAGAATCTCCCCATTCAGAATCGTTGACTCAACTTTCAAATCCTTGATACTTTGGGAATCCACCTTCAATATACTATCATTCAATACTACTAAATCGGCCAGCTTTCCTGCCTCCAGGCTGCCTTTGATATCTTCATCGAAACTCGCAAACGCGCCATTCCATGTGTATAGTTTTATGGCTTCCAATACGCTAATAGATTGAACCGGACCTATTTTCGTACCAGATCTGCTTGTTCTATTAACAGCAACGTGTATGCCTAATAAAGGGTCGTGATCAGTAACGGGAGCATCGGAACCTCCTGCGGCCAAGATGCCATTATCAATATAATCACGGGCGGCGTACATGTGGTTGACCCTATTGCCGTAGTGTTCAATATATATATCGCCGAACTCATAAGGAAATGGGGGGTTGGGGATTGGGATGACTCCAAGTTCTTTCATCCTCATTTGTAAATCTGGCGAAGATATTCCAGCATGCTCGATTCTATGTCTATGATCTTTTCTGGGCGATTCATCCAAGGCCTTTTCCACACAATTCAAATACATCTCTATCGCTTTGTCGCCCTGGGCATGGACTGTGATCTGATAACCTTTTTTATGTGCCTGACCTAATATTTGATAGATTTCCTCTTCTTTATAATAAAGAATGCCAAAATTGCCAGGATCACTCGAATAAGGCTCACGGGTAGCGATTGTCGGACCGGTACTGCTGCCATCCGTAAACAATTTTGCTGGACCGATTTTGAATCTTTCGTCCCCAGTTCCGGTCATGACTCCCGAATCCACCATTTTATTTACAAATTCATGAGAATTATTCAATGAACCGACCATCGCATAGATACGGACACGAATATCGTTATTTTTTATGGCCTGCTGCATTAAACGGAAACTTTCAGGACCATGGGCACCAGCTTCATGAATGCTTGTTATGCCTGCTGCGATGAAATGTTCCGAGGCTATTTTCACGGCTTTCAACAGTTCACTTTCTGAATAACTTGCTCTGTCGGCCATTATCATATTTGCTGTTTCAATGAGTTTGCCTGTAATCCTCCCAGCCCTATCCTTTTCTATGATCCCCCCATTTGGGTTCTCTGAGTTCTCATCAATTCGGGCAATCGCTAACGCCCTGCTATTCACCACGCTTATATGGCTGCATGTACGGGTTACCATGATGGGATGGTCTGTTGAAATAGCATCCAGCTCGGCTATTGTTGGATAACGTTTTTCTTTCACGGCGGTCTCATTAAAGC
>NZ_JBHVQU010000394.1:0-2446 GCF_042886655.1 Peribacillus sp. NPDC058002
TTCCCCATTTGGTGGACACCCATGAAATAGCCCCTAGCAATCGATGAAAAGGAAACTATGGGGATCAATGTGATGAGCAGCCATTTTATATAGGGGTGGTATCTGTCCATTATGGATGAGAAGGAAAGTATGAAAGGCATGACTATACACATTACTAATACGACGACCGCAGCCATTTTAAGTGCATGAATGATAAGATTATAATGCATTGCCTGTTTATTTTCCGCAACGAATTTTGAAATGGAAATATGTAATTCAAGGCTGGCAATCACATATATCAAAAAGAAAATTGGCAATATGGACATATAAAGCCCCATGCCCTCTTCGTGTAATTCCCTGGCCAGGAGCATGTTCACTAAAAATTCGATACATTCACCAAAGAACGCTGCGACAATCAAAATGAGCGTTCCTTTATAAAAAGACTTCATGTTGGCCCACTCCTAACAAGGTGTTTGTATAAAGATATGAGACATGCCATGGAATATTCATGTGGAACTGCATATCCCGGCGATACAATATGCGGTAATGCCTAGGGGAATCCTTAATAATCGTTGTTGTAAGATAAAAAATAAAATCGGGGTTAGGTTGGGTAATTGAATGAAATCGATTGGTTACATTCATTTGTTATTGGGAAATCCACATGAAAGACTTCATGGGTGATATTCCAAACAAAGTCATGTTCCCTTTGGTCGAAAGTGTCAAATGAAAGCATGAACATAAGATCGGGACTTGAATTTCGCTTTGAAATTCATGCTTTATTTTGCTATCCTTTAGCAGAGGGGATGATTTATATGAAATTCACATCTATTAGTCAATCAAATATAGATGAATTGTGCATTGCGTTTGAAAGTTGTCTTACGAAACATGATATTACATTTAAATATGTAGACATGACGGAAGATAACGGAATCATATCGTTTATTTTTTGTAATGACCCGGAAAATGCGAGATCGGTCGACATGGAAAGTGAACGTTTCATTGGATTGGATACGGATTACATAGCCAAGGAAATTTTAGAGCCTATCCTGCCTAGATTAAAGGAATATGCACAAAATAAAATCATCGATTAAGATGATTTTTTTGTTTTGATACTTGTTTTTATTGTCTAAATGGAACTGGAAATTTAACTTCCTATTATATGCGTATTATCATAACAGGGAGATGATATTTCATTGATCGTATATAGTTAGGGGAATTAAAAAAGGCCGGAAGGGAAAAGGAAGAATTTATAAAACGGTTTACCATTGGATAGCTTTGCAGGAAACGGTGATTAAATAAAAGAAAAACCCTAGGTTGAATACATCCAGGGTTTTTCTTCTTTGAAAAGCAATCTTTATGAATTGTAAAGATCGCTTTTCACCATTTTCACTCAACTCCTCAGCCTTCAGGATCAAATGACCATTTTTTTACCGGCATTTAATTCAACTTCCTGCTTGGGAGTTTCTATGGTCTTGTTTTTCTTCACTCTTAAGTGATAAACCGCATAACATCCAAGGAAGAATGTTCCCCCGCAATAAAGGGCCATTCGCTGCTCAGGAACAAACGCAAGACTGATCATGACGATGCAGTTTGTTAGTAAAGCAAGAATGGGGATGAATGGATATAGCGGAACTTTGAATTTCAGATTTTCTATCTTTCCGCCTTGGCGGGTATAGGATTTTCTAAAAGCAAGAAGACTGGCCGATATGGCAATCCAGCCAATTTGTGCACCTAATCCTGCAAGGGAGAGAAGAAAGACAAATATTGTTTTGGCAGCTACTACACTTGAAAGTAAAGACAAACCGGCAATGGCAAGGGTAATAAGCAAGGCATTAAGCGGAATCCCTCTCTTATTCACCAAACCGAGCTTCGGACTTGCCATACCTTCCCTAGAGAGCGAGTAGAGCATGCGTGTCGCAGCATAAAGACCGGAGTTCGCCACTGACAATAGTGCTGTAAGAATGATGAAGTTCATGATGTCAGCTGCATACGGAACTCCGATACTATCTAGTACAACAACGAATGGACTTTCTGAGATGCTGGCTTTTTCCCTTGGAATCATCGCCGATAATACAGTGACAGAAAGAACAAAGAAGAAAAGGGTTCTCCAAACGGTTTGTTTGATGGACTTTGGTATGACCTTTTCCGGGTTTTCACTTTCTCCAGCGGCAATTCCGATTAATTCTGTGCCCTGGAAGGAAAAGTTCACTGTAATCATTGTGATTAGCAGGGCCGATATCCCATTGGGGAAAAGACCCTCAGCGATAAAGTTGGAGAAAAATGGAGCTTCTTGTCCACCTTTCATATCAATCATTCCAAACATGGCAGCACCGCCAACGATGATGAACAGAATGATGGCCAATACTTTTATGCTGGAAAAAACAAACTCCGATTCGCCAAATGCTTTTGCTGATAAGGCGTTGAGTGAAAATATGAGAAAAGCAAAGATTGCACACCACATCCAAAC
>NZ_JBHVQU010000395.1:0-2395 GCF_042886655.1 Peribacillus sp. NPDC058002
ACCGCCCGCCCCGCGGAAAGCGAGCATCTGGAGGGGAAATCAACCACACCGCTTTGTTTGGTAAATAGCACCAAAGTATGCGAAACCAGCCTTTTGTTTTCAATGAGAAAATAGCATATTCCATTCACTGGCTTTGTCATTTTGACAAAACCATGATATATAAGTATAGTCTAATAGACCGGTTGATATAATTTCAAGGAGTGATCCAGCTATGGCAGAAAAACGAAACTCGAAAGACATTCTTATTGAAGCTGCTTCCCGACTTTTTCGGATACGTGGATATTACGGTGTGGGGCTCAAGGACATCATTGAGGAAAGTGGTATCCCAAAAGGTTCGCTGTATCATTATTTTCCGAAAGGCAAAGAAGAATTGGCGATCGAGGCGATTATTCATACTAAAAAATTCGTTATAGATGAAATTGAACGGGGATTTGATGAAATTGAAGACCCTATCCAAGCCATTCAGTCTCATATTTTTCATTTGTCCGAGGTATTTGGTGATAGTGAAAATCTATTAGGACTGCCAATCGGGACGATTGCAGCAGAAACATATACGACGAGTGAGCACATAAGAACGGCCTGTCAAGAAGCGATAGAAGATTGGCAATCCATATATGTGAAGAAATTACTCGAGGCGGAATTCAGTGAGAAACAGGCAAAAGAATTGAGTATCGTAATTAATGCTTTAATCGAAGGCGGTATCCTTTTATCCTTAACGGCGAAAAGCGGGGAACCTCTCCAAGCCATTGCGGAACAGATACCATTATTGCTGATAAATAAATAAGTCATGGAAAAATTATCTTAAGCTTAGGTCGAACAGTTAGTAATTGGAGGAATTATTTTATGTCTGCAGATGCAACACAGCAACAAAACCCAGTCATTAGAACGACCCCTATATTAATAGCATTTTTAATTGCAGGGTTCATTGGGTTATTCAGTGAGACGGCATTAAACATGGCGCTGGGGGATCTAATACAAGAATTCAATGTCAGTCCTTCCACCGTGCAATGGCTGACAACGGGTTACCTATTAACATTGGGGATATTGGTACCCGTTTCGGGACTCTTGATTCAGTGGTTCAATACTCGTCAATTATTCATTGCCTCAATGGTGTTCTCCATCATTGGGACGCTCATTGCAGCAATTGCCCCTGGTTTCGGCATCTTGATGCTAGCACGTGTCATCCAGGCTATCGGAACGGGTCTTTTATTACCTCTCATGTTCAATACCATTTTATTGATTTTCCCTATTCATAAAAGGGGAGCGACGATGGGATTGATGGGGCTGGTGATCATGTTTGCCCCAGCCATCGGACCGACGGCTTCAGGTTTGATTATCGAAAATCTAGAATGGAATTACATTTTCTGGGTGTCTTTGCCGTTCTTTGTGATCGCTTTACTATTCGGTCTCAAGTATATGCAAAACGTTTCAACAATCACCAAACCTAAAATCGATGTACCATCCATTATATTATCGACCATTGGTTTTGGGGGAATTGTTTATGGTTTCAGTATTGTCGGAGAACAAGGATGGAGCAATGCGATAGTTCTATCTTCGATCATTGTTGGACTTATAGCACTATTCCTGTTTGCTGTGAGGCAATTCAACATGGATAAACCGATGATTGATTTGCGTGTTTTTAAATACCCGATGTTCACATTAGGGTTAATAACCGTCTTCATCACCTTCATGATCATCATGTCATCCATGATCCTCTTACCGTTATACCTGCAAACCGGTCTTGCATTAGCTGCGTTTTCTGCTGGGCTTGTACTTTTACCGGGTGGAGTGCTTAATGGTATCATGTCTCCGGTTACCGGGCGCATTTTTGATAAGTTTGGGCCAAGAGGGTTAGTTATCCCGGGCTTCATTATTATGATTGTCATGTTATGGACTTTGACGAACGTAACGACTGAAACGGCGATCATTATGGTAATCGTCATGCATACCCTCCTTATGATTGGTGTTTCGATGGTCATGATGCCGGCCCAGACAAATGGTCTGAATCAACTGCCGAAAAATCTTTATCCGGATGGAACGGCTCTAATGAATACATTGCAGCAAGTATCGGGGGCCATCGGTACAACCGTTGCCATTACAATCATGTCAGCATCCCAAAAAAATTATATGGCAAATGCAGAAGATCCGTTCGATCCATCTGCCATCAGCGGTTCATTGACTGCAGGTGTTCAAGATGCCTTTATTTTCGGTCTTGTCCTTGCAATCATTGGTTTAATCGTGTCGTTTTTTATCAGGACAGCACGGGACTGAAAAGATATTACCGAAAAAAGATAAATTAGCCAGCAGGGAAAAATTTTCTCTGTCTGGCTTTTTGTTTGGAAAAGGCTCTTTTCGTAAAGATTGTTGTTTTTAAAACGAAACGATTTAAGGTTGA
>NZ_JBHVQU010000396.1:0-2391 GCF_042886655.1 Peribacillus sp. NPDC058002
ACATACTCCTGAGTCAAAATCGTCTCCAATTTCACCAGTTTTAATCCCCCTCATCAACCTCTGAATTTTTTAAAATCTACAGGCCTCTTTTCTAGGAAGGCGTTCTTTCCTTCTTCCGATTCTTTTGTATTGTAAAACATCGCTAAACTGCCCATCGATAGTTGAGAAATCCCTTGAATGTTGGCACTATCTGCATTAAAGGAATATTTGAGCATTTTTAGCGCAGTAGGACTCTTATCAAGGATCTTTCTTGCCCACTCCTCTGCTGCCTCGTGCAATTGTTCCGAGGCAACGATTTTGTTCACAAGTCCCATTTCCTTTGCTTCTTGTGCAGAATATTGTTCACATAAATACCAGATTTCCCTTGCTTTCTTTTCTCCGACAATTCGTGCTAAATAAGCTGAACCAAAACCTGCATCATAACTACCGACCTTTGGCCCACTCTGGCCAAATTTTGCCGTGTCAGATGCAATGGTTAGGTCACAAATGACATGCAGGACATGCCCGCCTCCGATGGCAAACCCATTAACCGCTGCAATGACCGGCTTAGGAATGTTGCGGATCGTTTGGTGCAGCGTTTCGATTTCCAGTCCCATTCCGCCTCCTAAACCACCCGAATGATTATATCCTCCTTCTTCTCCCTTTTCTTTTTGATCTCCACCTACACAAAATGCCTTCTCACCTGCTCCCGTCAGAATCACGATACCAACACGATTATCATCCCAAGCGTCGCGGAAAGCCCAAATTAATTCCTGAATGGTTCTGGCACGAAAAGCGTTATAAACTTTAGGTCTGTTCATTGTTATCTTTGCAATCCCACCATTTTTTTCATAGATTACATCTGTTAATTCCATCGTTTTCATTCCCTTCATTATCTTAGTGATTTGCCTTGTATCCCATCATTTCACTGTTAATTACGAACTTAATCGGTACCCAATACGACTGTGAATAATTTGAGTTTCTTCGTAATAGTTTACGTTTCAACAGAATGCAAAAATACCAATCCATTGGATTAATGAGAACGGAACTCCTTTCCTATAATGTCCTTTGCAATGACCATCATATTGGCTTGAGCAGTGCCATCACCAATTTCCAACCCAATCACATCACGCAAGCGTTGCTCAAGAGGCATTTCCTTCGTATAAGCATAATGACCATTCAACAGTAAACATTCATGGATAGCTTCTACACTATATTTAGGACCTAACCACTTAACGGAAGCCGATTCTTTACTATGATTCAGCCCTTGGTCACGAAGCCAAAGGCCTCGGTAGGCTTGCCACTTCACCAGTTCTAATTGGGTATGGTGGGTCACAAGTGGGAAGGAGACCCCTTGATATGTCGCCAACGGTTTACCAAATGAATGCCTGATTTTCACATATTCGATGGTTTCATCAATACTTTGTGAAGCGGTGCCCACACATTGCAGACCTATTAACAGCCGACTTAAATCGAACCCATTCATCACTTGGGAAAACCCTTTATTTTGAAGACCGATCATATACTCTTCCGGAATCTCGACATCTGTTAAATATATCGAACCTCTTCCAATGGGGATATTCCCCATGTCCGAGTACCCTCTACATTCAACACCCGGAATATCGGCAGGCACCATGAAAGCACTTATCCCACGATTTCCCCATTCAGGTTCCGTCTTTGCAAATAAAACAAAGGCATCTCCACACATAGCTACACTTATTCCAGACTTTTCTCCATTAAGCACATACTTATTTCCTTTATGTACAGCTGTTGTTTTAATTCCGCCCGCATCCGTACCGGCGGAAGGCTCCGTAATGGCAATGCCAACAATTTTTTCACCACTTGAAATTTGGGGAAGCCACTCCTTTTTCAGTTCCTCGCTAGCGTGATTATTGATAATTTCACCGATTAATGCATTCAACATCACCGCGTAAGTTAGATTGAAATCACCACGGCCTATCTCCTCAGCAGCTATCCCCGTTGTCACACAATCCGCACCGCTTCCGCCATATTCCACTGGAATCCGAAGGCCATTAACGCCAAGTTCTCCCAGATTTTTCCACAAGTGTTTTGGAGTAATCTCTTCGCGATCCCATTTTGTATAATGTGGAAGCAACTCTTCCTTCGCAAATTCTTTCAATATTTTACGAAAATAATCTTGCTCTTCCGTAAAAGAAAAATTCAGCACATCATTACCCCCTTGATTAATTACTAATTTATCTGAACCATATTTAAAACATTCTACGAAACATGATACCTCTTACATGACAAACTATTATTGCAAGTTGTGTGCCAACTTGAATTCGCTACAAATTTGGCTATAGTTTCCAAAACCTTTCGCATCTTTGCATTTTTTCTCATTTCTGCAAATCAAATTTGCGAAACTTCACAAAAAAACACACACTTTATAAT
>NZ_JBHVQU010000397.1:0-2369 GCF_042886655.1 Peribacillus sp. NPDC058002
AATCAACGTTAAATCGTTTCGTTTTAAAAACAACAATCTTTACGAAAAGAGCCTTAATTTAAAACCGCACTTACTTATGATACGGTTCACCGTAATGTATCTAAATGAGGCTTTTTATTCCACTTAACTTCCTCAGTAAACTTTACAATAAAACTTTCTCCGTCAAATGTTGCGATGATGAATAAATGTTATCACACCCATATCCAATATGTGACCCAATTTCTTTTACTGTTTTGCCATTAAAATTTTTGCTCGAGAGCGTTTAAACCTTCTAAACCCATAGGCTCTTCATTCAGAACCCTTGTTATATTATTTATACCTTCAGAAAAATAGGATGTTTACGTTTTTTTATTGCTTCAAAATTATGTCTTAACCCCAACAAATAATACAGAGCCAAATTAAAATGGATGAGGGCTGTCACAAAAGTCATTTTTTAATCACTTTTATGACAGCCCTTTTCATTTTTATAAGCACAAAACTTCATTTACTGAAGGCATTTTAGGAGCCAGTTTATCCATTACTTAGTAACTTTATAAGCGCTTATATTTCCGGCTGCATAAGTTGCCGTTACGTAAATTTGTGTTCCTTCAATTAGGTTCATTACCTAATTTAAACTTATCATTTTTTATCAATTTCTAAACTTTTTTGATATTTACCATTATTATATTTTGTTAAAGAAGGTATACCAGAGATATAACCAATCCCCCCTGTTTTATTAATGCCAATTTGTTCGTCAACAGCTTTAAGTAATTCATCTTTGTTAACAGCTGTAATTGACTTACCATCTAGTTCATCACCAGGATGTTGGAAATTACTGAAAATGTATGAGAATCCGTTGCGGTCATCAGCAGCAAATAATCCAGTTGCTTCTGCTCCTGCTGGAACAGATAGAATACGATTTAATTCTTTCGTATCAACATTATATGCCCAAACATAGTTATTTGTGTGAGCACCGCTATCTTCACCAATAAAGAGGGTTCTCATTGCTTCAGAATAACTTAAGTTATCGGGATTAGCTACTTTGTCTACATTTGCAGTGTTTCCATATGCATCAGCATTAGGAATGTCTTCTCCTACCACCAATCCATACATTGATGGTGCTACATAAGAGCTATGAATAGCCTTTCCTTCGCTATCCTTTTGACCACCTTGTAAATCTAATTGATAGGTTACACCAGCTTTAATTTTTGGTAATTGGAGATGGTCTGCTGGGTCTTTTCCTGTTGAATCTTTTTCCATACTCTTACTTTGATCGGAAATAGCAATATATACTTTTTTATCCTTTTCGTTAAGCGCTAAACCTTCCATTTTGTTAAATTCAGTAGTCGCACCAAGCATTGCTGCGTATCGGCGTGTTTCAAGGAAGGCAGCTGCTTTTTCTTTACCAGGTTTAAGTTTTAGATATTCTGTTTTACCATATGAATATTGTTTAATCGCTGTAAAACCTTCTTTTGGTACATCAGAAGTTTCAAAAATATCATTGAATGTAATGCCGCTGTCAATAATTTTTTCCACTTCTTTATCCGTTGCATGTCCTAAATTAATCCATTCTAAGTCTCCTGAACCACCATTTTCAGTACCTGTTTGTTTAAATTTAGCTGCATATAGTGTACCCGCTGATAAATCTTTTGCTTTATCGGCTATATACATAAACATTCCTGTATTACCACCATCATCACCGTAAAATACAGTTTTGTTATCAGGCATTACTTTGGCTAACTCATGGGAGAAACGCCCTGTACTGTAATGTTTTACAGCCGATGCTTTCCCCTTCTTATCTACTGTAATTTCAGGAGTGTAGCCATAGAAATAAGGATTAGCCTTTGCTTTATTTCCAAAATAGAATTGAGCAAATGTTTCAACTTGACTTCTTGTTTTTGATGTAGGGTCCGCAAATTGACGAGCATCTGGCTCATACTCTTCTGAACCTAAATGTGTATTCCATGGTGATAAAGAACCATTACATGGAATCCAAAGTCCATTTACTGCCGAAAAATCGATTTTTTCTACTTTTACAGGTTTAAGTTCACCTGTTTTTTTGTCCTGTTCCAACTCAGTTAAAGACATAGATGCTGGGACTAAACCGTATGCCGATTGACCAGCAGCATCAATTGTTTGATATTCATAATGTGTAACCATATAAAGTTTGCCGTCAATTGGCATTAATAAGCTATTTGAATCCGGAGCATCTGAAACAAAATATTTTCCGTCTGTGCTGCTTGGATCCTTAATTGGGTTTCCTTTTACATCAATTGGTGTACCTGCAGGAATTTTTTCACCTTTAACGGTTGCTACCTTATCTTCCGATTTAAATAGGTAGTTGTAGGACAACGGAAATGTTTTTACTTTTCCATTGCTATATTTTACAT
>NZ_JBHVQU010000398.1:0-2367 GCF_042886655.1 Peribacillus sp. NPDC058002
CAGATTAATAGTATAGTTGAAATGTAAAGAAATTAATTGGCCATAAGGAGAATTAAAGAAAATATGAAATTGGTTTCCTGGAATGTGAATGGAATAAGGGCTTGTGTAAAAAAAGGATTTTTAGATTACTTTAAAGAAGTGGATGCAGATATTTTTTGCCTTCAAGAAACTAAGCTACAAGAAGGGCAGATTTCACTTGAGTTGGAAGGGTACCATCAATATTGGAATTATGCATTGAAAAAAGGATATTCCGGTACAGCCATTTTCACGAAGGAAAAACCGCTTTCCGTCAAATATGGCGTAGGGGAGCTGAACGAGGAGCCGGAAGGCAGGATCATAACACTGGAATTCGAGAAATTTTATATGGTGAATGTTTATACACCCAATGCAAAAAGGGATTTATCCAGGCTTAATTACCGTCTCGAATGGGAAGATGAAATGATAAATTATCTTAAGGAACTGGACTTGGTGAAGCCGGTTATCTTTTGTGGGGACCTTAATGTCGCACATTCTGAGCTGGATTTAAAAAACCCAAAAACCAATATTGGGAATTCCGGTTTCACTAATGAAGAGCGCGGAAAGATGACTGAATTACTTGATGCAGGTTTTATCGATACTTTTCGTCATTTTTATCCGGACCGGGAAGGTGCCTATAGTTGGTGGTCATATATGGCTAAAGTGAGAGAGCGGAATATTGGGTGGAGAATCGATTATTTCATTGTTTCAAAACGTTTGGCAGATTCCTTAAGAGAGGCTAACATTCACTGCGATGTCATGGGCAGCGATCATTGCCCGGTTGTCTTGGAAGCAAATCTCTAAATCGAATAAATCCTGTTAAATGGGGATACTAATGGTTATCCATATTCAACAGGAGGTTAGATTATGAACACATTTATCGTGGGCTTTCATCAGGAAGATAATGTAGACAGCATGCAAGTGCAAAAATTGACGTCGGCTGAGTTTGAAAAATCAACATCACGCGGTTTTCGCAGATTATTTGAACTGGATACAAATATCGGGTATTTCGTTTTTTTTGATGCTGAAGATGATGAGGGTGATTTATCTCATCTAGTTTTACAGTATGAAGAAGATAGTCAGGATCCAAGTGATTGTTATTCCTTTACTAAAAATGATTTTTATGAGTTCATGGCTCTTTATTTACAAGGGATGGATGAAGTGGAAGCGGAGAATGAAGAAGATGATGACAATGAAGAGTATGGACCAATCCACCATCTTGCCCATTTGATGTTTCATATTGTTGAAGAAGGAAAATCCGTAAAGCCATAATGGACGAGTTATGAAATGAAAGGTACTTGTGAGCTTTGTGACAGGGATGAGATAGAACTGACCATCCATCATTTAACACCTAGAGAATTAGGCGGCAGCCATTTACCCATTGCCTATCTCTGTAAATCTTGTCACAAACAGATTCACGCCCTGTATTCAAACCGAGAGCTGGCCTTCCGACTGAATACCGTGCTATTGCTGAAAGATGATGAAGCATTAAAAAAATACTTAAAGTGGATTAAAAAACAACCAGTAACGAGGGCTGTGAAGATTAGAAAATCAAAAACGAAATAATGCAAAAGCCCATCTTGAAAAGATGGGCTTTTACATTTCATTCAGCTTGCTTTATTTTTCAACCGATCCAATAAAAATCCACCTTTAAAATAACGTGGTTCATATGAAATGATGAAAGCCTTAGGTTCAAACTTTTCAACGGTTGCTATCAATTCTTGTTCCCGATTGCGTTTTGTCAAAATTTCCATGCGATAACGGTTGCTATCCCTGCCCTCGCCCGTATAAAGAGTTACACCAAATCCGTTGTTCCTCAGTGTATCTACCAAATGTTCATTTTTGGTTTGAGTATTAACGGTTACATTAATAAAACCGATGGCAAGTTTCTGCTCAATTTTCGTACCAAAAATTATTCCGATTCCAAAACCGACTGCATATACAACCATGGCGAGTATGCTTTGGTCACCGCCAAATACTAGGGATAAACCAAAAACGTATATTAACATTTCCGCTATACCAAGTATCGAGGCAAGTATGGTAATATTTTTTACTAAGAAAATGGTTCGCAACGTGTAAATCGGAACATAAATAAGTTGTAATAGTAGAATCAGAAGTATTTCTTTCACTTGAGCACCTCACCAACATCTTCCAGTTAAATTAGACGTTTCAACTTGGGGATTGTTCATTCCATAAGTAACATCTTCCATAATCTAACCACAATATAATAGTGGAATTCAATGGGGAATATTATGTATTTTTTGTGTCATTTCCAGCAACACAAAATTAAAATCCCATAAGATTTTTCAATATTCTTTTTTTGAATAATTTGGTATCATTATCCTAATTAAT
>NZ_JBHVQU010000399.1:0-2363 GCF_042886655.1 Peribacillus sp. NPDC058002
ATATTGATTACATCCTTTTAAAGAATTTTTTTACTTTAAGGACTTAGTTCTTCATGATTCGATAAAGGAAACGAAGTGCTTCAATCTTGTTTAACCTAATGCCCCGTCCCTTAACAAATACACTAAGCATGTTCTGTCATGCCGCTTGGATGGGGGAATTTCTCCAAAACCTCATTATCCAATTTACCAGCAGGCTTTCATTTTGCAAAAGGGAAAAATCGCCTTCAACTAAGAAAGGAATAGTGGTTTTCACTGTTCTGTCTAAAATGAGGGGATATTTTTATTTATGGAAACGTGAATGCACCCTGCAGCTAAGTTAAAGTAATTACGTTTCAACAGTCTTTCATGTTCATTAGCTCACTATACAAAGGTAAGGACGTCATTTTTATTGTAGTCTTTTCTAAAGAAAACATGTCGAAAAGAAGCCAGTGGACACATGGTTGTTCCACTGACTACTTAGTTATTTTGCTAGCTCACTTTAATAATCAAAAATAAATGAAAAAGCAAGTAAAGAATAATCACCTCTACTTCCTTTCAATTGAACTCTATTGTTAGTTTTATTATTTTTTGCTTTTATTTGCTGTAAAAAATCCAGTCTTTTCACTATCGCCTTACACCTACCCATTCTTACGATTAGTATGAAGAACATATAACTCACGAGTAGGATTTTCACGATGAAGTTCTTGATAAGCTTTCATTGCATCAGGAGAAATAGGAAATTTCTTTTTGGTACTCTTCCCACCCATCAAACACCCTGCCAGTACTTTTCCTTAATGGTTTATTAAACATTTTTTCACTTGATGGCCATCTGAATCCGCACTATCAGTGGCTATTTCCCCTAGCAATTCGCTTGTATCTGTCACTAAAGAATCGATTTCTCCGTTAGAAAATGAAAGAATCATTTTACTTTTACCACTCATTAGTTAGATTCCATAAGAGGTACTTCTGACAAAACAATAAATCCATTAGAGTAAAGTATATTATTTAATATCAATAGTGAGAATGTTAAAACATGGAGATCCAATAGCTAAGACTGAATTCTCATTGGGGTTGGAAATAATCTTAAAAGGGAATGACAAAATCCGTACCCCTTAAATGAAGGTCGCTTTTTAAAATTGGAATTTATCAGCAGTTATATTGCGATAGGGCATTATAAGCTTTTCCCTATTCATTGCTCATTGTTCCTACTTCAACTTCAATTACTCATCATACGCCTACTGATTCCCGAGCTGTTTCATATCAATAAAAACCCCAGACCATACACAGTATTGTACCGAAGACAGTTATTAGAGCCAGTAATATGGCGCAATATAGTGTCATAAAAATTGATTTGCTATCATCAGTTTCACGAGCATGCATAAATACAACAAGTTGAACAGCTGCTTGTATGAATGCTGTCAATATAAAAATCGTCATGCCTGTTGCTTTTGACATATTGAAGAAGTAAACCAAAAGAGCTACAAATGTCAAAATCAATGAAAATACAAAACCCCATATTTGTTTAGCCGGGAATAATTCCTTCATGTTTATGTCATTCCTTTCATGTAGATAAAGGTGAAGATGAAGATCCAAACGATATCTAAGAAATGCCAGTAAAGAGAGAAAATGAAGGATTTATTGGCTGTTTCAGGTGTCAACCCGCGTTTTTTCACTTGAAGGATAATAAATAACCCCCAGAAAAGCCCTAATGTAACATGTGCTCCATGTGTCCCTAATGTTGTAAAGAGCATCGATGTAAATGCACTAGTTTGCAGTGTAGCTCCTTCGCGATAATAGGTAATGAACTCAGTAATTTCAAATCCTAAGAATCCTAATCCAAGAAGAAGAGTGATTACGAAGAATGTCAACATGGCTTTCTTGTTGCCAAGTCGCATGGCATGAATTCCAAGCCCGATGACAAAACTGCTTGTTAAGAGCAAAAATGTTTCAGCAAGTACTGGAGTGATTTCAAAAATTTCTGCTCCAGTAGGACCGTTACCCGTACGATCAACTAATGTAAAATATGATGCAAAGAGTGTTGCAAAAAGCATAATTTCGGCTCCAAGAAAAATCCAGAAGCCTAAAATATTCAGACGATTTTGTTCCGTACTATATTCAAGAGGTTGCGAGTGATCTATTTCCATTTATTAACACCCCTAAATTTTGCTTCTGTCTCTTTAATTTCTTCTACAGAAATGTAATGACCATGATCTATTTCGAATGAACGATGAGCCATGCAAACAAAGATACCGATTAACCCAATAATCGCAAGAAACCATATGCTGAATACTAACGCAAATCCAAAGACAAAGAAGATACAGGACATGATAAACGGTACGCCGCTGTTATTGGGCATATGAATTTTTTCATACTCACCCTTGAAT
>NZ_JBHVQU010000400.1:0-2350 GCF_042886655.1 Peribacillus sp. NPDC058002
ATGGCCCGAACCAAAACGCTCTTTAATGTTTGCAACTCCCTCTATTGTTGGGATATTACCATCAGGCACAGGACGTTCTTCCCTTTGAAATCCGGGGTTCAAACTATCATCAATCATTACAGGTCTGTCAATTGTATCGTTATCATCATTATTATTAGTTGGGTCTCTATCAAGGTTCCCGGCATTATTAAATGAATCATTGTTATGATCTTGTGGCATATATTTCACTCCTTCGCTTATATTATCCGCTGATGGCATTAATCTATTCGCACGCTGTTCTTACCCGTAATCCATATAGTAACGAATCCTGTATTTTCTAATCCGCAACAACGCCAATTCTCTTGAATGGTCATCAAGTGCGAAGTGTCAAAAGTTTTTTTAAAATGAAAGGTTATTGTTTTCCTATTATCGCTATTGGGATTCTGGTGCTATCAAATAAAAAGAGCTTGATGGGAAGATATAAAAACAATTGGTTCGAAAATATCATTTTATCTTTAGCTTCCATTTTAGCGGTTTGGTCCGCCATTCAATTAGCTACAACCTTTTTTAAAATAATGGTAGATTATAGGTAGAGGTATTTCAAAATACATGTGTCTGCATTTGATCCCGATGGGGTCCTACTTTATTGGAAGTGAGGGTACTAATGATGAAACCGAAAGTAATCATTTATAAGAAAGTGGATCAAGAAGTGTTGGATTATGTTCGAGAGACTTGTGATGTCGTTTATTTTGAAGGTCTTGACTCACGAAATTATCCTGAATTCCTTCAAGAGCTGAAGGACGCACAAGGTATATTAGGTTCAGGATTAAAAGTGGATAAAACTTTACTGGATCAAGCACCGCAATTAAAAATCGTCTGTAACTCATCAGTTGGTTACGACAATTTGGATATAACCGAGTTGTCCAATCGAGGAATCATGGCCACGAACACTCCAGAGGTATTGAATGAGACAGTCGCAGATACGATTATGGGCTTGATGCTGTCCACAGCGAGAAGAATGCCGGAGATGGATCAAATGGTAAAGTCAGGGCAATGGACATCGAATATCGGAGAAAAATCATTTGGGTTGGACGTCCATCATAAAGTATTAGGGATTATCGGGATGGGCGGAATAGGTTCCGCCGTTTCAAAAAGGGCCCGTTTTGGATTCGGTATGAACATCCTATATCACAATAGATCTAGAAACGAAGAAGCAGAACAAAAGTATGGAGCTACATACTGTTCTCTGGAAGATCTGTTAAAGCAATCTGATTTTGTCTGCTTGATGACACCGCTGACTCCCCAAACTGAAAAGATGATGGGGGAAAAAGAATTCAAGCTCATGAAAGAGACTGCCATCTTCATCAATTGTTCAAGAGGTAAAACAGTGGATGAAGAAGCCTTGATCACTGCGCTAAAAAACGGTGAAATTCACGCGGCTGGACTGGATGTCTTTGTACAAGAGCCCGTCCAGGAAGACAATCCATTGCTTTCCATGAAGAATGTCGTCACATTGCCTCATATCGGTTCCGCAACATATGAAACCCGCCTGAAAATGGCGAAGCTGGCAGCGACCAACCTTGTAGCCGGAATACAGGGAGAAGCTCCGCCTACCTTGATTAAAGCTGGGGTAAAGGTGAAGTGAATTCTTAAACAGCATTTATAAATTAAGACGGATAGCCTTATTTGGGGCTATCCATTTTTTGATTTCGCATTATTCAATAAAACAAACAAGCCCTCACTATAAAGGAGGGCTTGTTTGTTACTATAGATTTCCACTCCAGGCACTCGCTTCCCTTGGATACGCTATTCCGGCAGTAGTTTTGTACGTTTCGTTCTCTAGTAGTTGATTATTTCCATCGCTCTAACTTCGGGATGCCCCTAGAAAAAAACTTAGCAATAAATTTAGGCATTTTCATATTTTCAATCATATGATTTTGAACAAATTTTTGCATTTCCATCGCAGTAATATTTTGAGTGAATTCACCATTCATATAACAATGACTGCAATATTTAGTGCTTTTACTACCATCTTTTTCAGTTCCTCCACCTAATTCATCTTTAGATAGCGGCATTCCACAACTCTGGCATGTTTTATATTTTTTCATGATAGATTCTCCTGCAAAAAGTTTTATTCTAAACATTATCTAACAAACAAAATGAAGTCAAGACAAGATGAATCACATATCATCGAAACGACGAATCAACCGTTAATGTGGGTGTTGCCGTTATGTAAGGCAGGACTAGCGGAGCATTTTTTCAAATAGTCATAAAAATAACCAGTCAAGCCACTGCTCAACTGGTTATGGATATACATGTTAAATTAGAGTTTAAAATGACGATTCATTATGGCAACTGTTGTGCAATATAC
>NZ_JBHVQU010000401.1:0-2344 GCF_042886655.1 Peribacillus sp. NPDC058002
CCCTAATATCTTCTTCGCATTATCTATAGCCACCGGATCATAAGCTACCACTTCTGCTCCAAGTTTGGTTAAAGAACGTGCAATTTTGATGGATGGAGCTTCCCTCATATCGTCTGTCTCTGGCTTGAAAGCAAGACCGAGCATTGCAACTTTTTTCCCTTTTAAATCCCCAAAGCGATTTATCGCTTTCGTTACAAGGAGTTCCTGCTGAAAATCATTAATCGCTACTGTTTCTTTTAATAGGGAAAAATGTACTCCATTTAACTTGGCAGTATGAAGCAACGCTTTAACATCCTTTGGAAAACAAGATCCACCATAACCAATACCGGGCTGTAAAAAAGCTTCTCCAATCCTTTTATCTTTTCCCATCCCCTTTGCTACATCTTTAACATCTGCACCTACTACTCCGCATAAATTGGCAACTTCATTGATAAAGCTAATCTTAGTCGCCAAAAAGGCATTAGAAGCATACTTAATCATTTCAGCACTTCTAATACTGGTTAGTATAAATGGTACATTTAACGGACGATACATTTCTTGGACTTTCTTAGCCGCCTCATCATTTTCAGAACCGATGATGATCCTATCTGCCTTCATCGTATCCATAACGGCCGATCCTTGTCTTAAAAATTCAGGATTTGAAACCATATGAAAGGTGACCCTTTCGTTACAGCGTTCTTCCATAATTTTTTTAATAAAATCATTCGTACCAACTGGCACAGTACTCTTTATAACGACTACTGAACTCTGCACTAGGTTCGCGGCAATATCCTTCGCAGCTTGCACAATATACGATAAATCTGCTCCCCCATCCTCCATTTGCGGTGTACCTACGGCAATGATGATGATCTCGGCACCATTTAGCGCCTCTCGATGAGATGTTGTAAACAGCAGTCTGCCCGCTGCGGCATTTTGAGAAAGCAAACTCTCAATGCCCGGTTCATATATTGGAGAAATTCCTTGACGTAAACTTTTAATTTTCTGTTCATCTGTATCGATACAAATGACACTATGCCCTATTTCGGACAAACAAACACCTGTGGAAAGCCCGACATAACCTGTACCCAAAACGGCTATTTTCATATTATTCAAGCTCTCTCTTTATAATCTGCAGATTTTCTTTCTTATTTACATCCCTTAAATAAGAAAGTACTTCATCTCTTATATCATCCCTGCATAAAGCAAAGTCGATTGTTGCTTTAATGAATCCAACTTTATCACCGATATCATATCGGTTTCCCTCAAAGTTATATGCTAATACGGCCTGCTGCCTATTTAGCTCATTTATGGCATCAGTAAGTTGTAATTCATTACCATGTCCAATCGGAAGCTTTGATAGCGTTTCAAAAATCTCAGGTCTAAAAACATAACGCCCCATTATCGCATATGTGGAAGGAGCCTCTTCCCTTTTCGGTTTTTCCACCATGGAATCGATATGAAAAAGGTTAGGCTCAACCATTGTCCCTTTTGGCTTAATAATTCCATATTTACTGACATCCTTTTCCGGTACATTCTGAACAGCTACGACGGAACTGTTGCAATACTCAAAAACACTGATGATTTGTTTCAGACAGGGTGTATTAGACATAACGATGTCATCTCCTAACAAAACAGCAAAAGGTTCATTTCCAATGAAGCTTTCAGCACAGAGAATTGCGTGCCCTAACCCCATCGGTTCCTTTTGGCGGACAAAATAGATATTTGCCAAACTTGATATTTTCTGAACTTCCTCTAAAATATCTAGCTGATTTTTTCTTAAAAGTGCATCTTCCAGCTCATAAGATTTATCAAAATGATCTTCTATTGACCTTTTGCCTCTACCGATTATGATAATAATTTCCTCTATACCCGAAGCTACTGCTTCTTCAACAATATATTGAATCGTTGGTTTATCAACAATCGGCAGCATTTCCTTAGCCTGAGCTTTTGTTGCAGGCAAAAATCGGGTTCCAAGGCCTGCGGCCGGAATAATGGCCTTTCGGATTTTCATAAGCTGCCTCCTTTGTCATTCATTAATCCTTTATATGCATTAGGACAACTTCCGGTCTAGTTAGTAGCCCAATTAGTCCATTTTTATTTAACGAGGACCAGTAGGCTATACATGCAAGCATCCCATACTGGCTGTAGCCGAGCACCGCAACCAGCCGGTTGGTGCCAAATTAAAAACTCCATTTACACTTTTTATTCAATGGAGTTACCATGGCTTTGGTGTAATGGTCGATAAAAAGTTTGAATAAACCAACGTGTGAGCTTTTTGCGGCTTTGACGATTTCCTTTTTTCTTTCTTTGAAAAACTCCAGCCGTCAGAAATGAGGGCAACAATTTCTTTGATTAATATAATGGC
>NZ_JBHVQU010000402.1:0-2329 GCF_042886655.1 Peribacillus sp. NPDC058002
CCTTCGTAATCTCAATGGCATAACAAATGCTTAGTTATCTATCCATCCTATAAAAAAGGAGCGGAATTAAGCTAAACGACTCAGATAAAATCTACACTAAGTTCGACGTTCTCCGTGAAAAGGGCGGTAATGCGCAAAAAAAGGCCGGCAGTCGTTAGTTTTCACCGACTTTCTGCACAACCTCTTGCATTCATACTGCATAATTACTAAAGAAACGACAAAGCATTATGAAGACTTCATTTGGATTATCGTGCATTCAACTCTGAACGATATTCATCTATAATCTCTTGTATCTCTGGATCGGCTCGAACATTTGTGACGTCGTAGAGGAATCCATCGGATTCAACCAACGTCATTTTCCCGTCAACAACTTCAAAAGTCAAATCCAAGCGTCCCAAATAATGTTCTTGTTCTCCGCCGGCTTGAGTAATTGGCACCATCACCTCTCCATTGAATTCGTATTCGGGCGTTTCGATGACCTTATGTGTATCTGCGCCGATTACCGCTGAAACTCCTGGAACCTGAGCCAACTTGTGGTCTTCAGTGTTTCCAGCATGCGAAAGGACTATATTAATGTCGGACTTTTCACTCACTTCAGGAAGCAACTCATTCAACGCTTCTACCGGTTCGATGAAATCGAAGTCTGCAACATCATTCCAACCGCGAATTTCCGGCTTCATCGAAGTAAGGCCGATCATGCCGACTTTAACGCCATTGAAAGAAAAACTCTTCCAAGGCTTGACATTCTGAATGTACTTTCCTGTTTCCCGGTCAATGACATTACCAGTAAGGATGGGGAAATTAACGTTGCGGTGATAATTCTTTAACTGTTCATAACGGCTTTCCTGTGTGCCCTCTCCGGCAGGGTAAACGCGGAAATCGTTGTTTCCGAGAACCATTGCATCATGGTCCAAAGCTTTCAAAAGCGACGTCTCCAACTCTCCTTGACCCGCCTGAAACTCGCCGCGCAGGAAGATATCCCCGCCATCGACCAGAAGCAGATTCTTCTCTTCATTGCGCACATTTTCAATGATGGTGGCATACTTCGCAATTGAATTGTGATGAATGGTTCCATCAACCAGCGTGACGATGTCATCCAAATGACCATGAAAGTCATTCGTCTGGAGAATGGTGAGTTCAAACTTCTCTCCCTCCTTGAGCTTTTCCTCCGCAACTGCTGTTAAGGGCTTACCGACAAAAGCAGCAGCCATCGCCAGCGAAAAGCAGCCCGTCAATAACTTCATTCCCATTTTATTCATCCTATTTCCTCCAAGCAATTACTCTATTAAATTGTAGACACAAGTTATTTAGTTTCCAGTCTTTTCGGTTTTATCAAGTGCAACTAGTTTCGTTTTTTCTTCAGAGTTAGTTTTTGCTTCTTTGTCATTGCTGATCAAATCATTTGTTGCTTTTTTAAATTCATTTAAAGTTTTCCCGAAAGCACTTCCGATTTCCGGTAATTTAGAAGGACCAAAAATGATTAACGCAATGACTAGAATGAGAATTAGGCCGGGAACGCCGATACTAGATAACAATCTTCTTACCTCCTAAACCATGATGGTTTGTTCGTAATCAAAATGCGATGATAAATTATAAAATTGGCATACCATGGCGCTCTAAAGCCGCTGCTTCCAATATAGACATGCCTTGTTCATCTGCAACTGCAGTAAGTTTATCCGAAACAACAGGAGCAAGACTTGCTGGCGGCAGGGCCTGGTTCATAGCTCTTCTACGGGTAGAATTTCTGCGTGCAAATGGTCCCCAAATCGCAAAGGTGATACCTGGTGTTTGCATATTTACAAAGAAAGTATTTCCATCCGGAGAAAATGTGGGGCCAGCAAATTCAGAACCGTTCATCATATTTTCAGCGAAAGTATAAATATGTCCTTCAGGAGTCAATCCGACAATACGATCATTACCGCCACCATCTTCGGCGATCCAAAGATCTCCCCAAGGAGTGATTGTAATGTTATCTGGTGCTTCTAAATCATTTTTATCCGTAGACTCATAGAATAGTTCTAAAGTGTTTGTCGCTGGCGTGTAGCGATAAACACGGCCAAGGCGCGCTGAACCTGCACTTGTATCATCAAACCATAAAGTGCCTTCAGAAAAATAAGCACCTTCTAAGCGGCTAAACTGGATACAGCCTTTTTCCTTAGCGTCTTGCTGTGCGATTTCAGGATTTAATTTTTTCCAAACAATCCCGAATTTTTGTCTAGTACTAAATTGACTTGCAGCTGCAGCTGGTAATTCATCAATCGCTGCTGCTTCAAGTGTACCGCCCTTTTGAAGAGAACCTAGTTTTTGACTACGGTCATGTGGTGTAAAA
>NZ_JBHVQU010000403.1:0-2328 GCF_042886655.1 Peribacillus sp. NPDC058002
CTTCATAACCGTGTGGAAGCAGCATGACAAGGCCTGACTTTTGACCCCATTTTGCACGGCCTGCCGCGATGAATTGGTCAAAGATCACTTGTGCTGTATTAGCGAAGTCACCGAATTGTCCTTCCCATAATACAAGTGTCTCAGGTGCAAATACATTATATCCATATTCATAAGCCAGAACTGCCGTTTCAGTAAGCGGGCTGTTATGAACAGCGAATGATGCTTTGGCAGTTTCTAGTGTGTGAAGTGGTGAATATGTTTTTCCGTTAACACTATCATGTAACATGATATTGCGTTGTGCGAATGTTCCGCGCTCTGAATCTTGTCCTGTCAATCGGATTGGAGTGCCGTCACTTAATATGGATGCGAATGCCAATGTCTCAGCATGAGCCCAATCAATTTTCCCGTCAGCACCAAAGGAATCCAAGCGACGTGATAAGATCTTTCCTAACTTTTTATTAGGAGTGAATCCTTCCGGCCACTTAACAAGTTCTTCGTTAATTGTAACAAGTTCTTGTTTAGGAACTGACGTATCAATGGCTGGAAGTCCTTTTTCAATAATCCCAGGAGGATTACATTCTTTAGAAGCTTCCGGTTTATTTCCGGAAATTTTCGCATATGCATCTGCAAGCCTTGTATCCACTTGCTCAGCAATCGCTTTAACTTCAGCTTCAGTGAACTCACCGGATTGAATCAGTTTTTTTCCATAAAGCTCTTTAACGGTTTGGTGCTTATGAATTAATGCATACATTTCAGGTTGAGTCACCAATGGCTCATCCATTTCGTTATGGCCGAAACGTCTGTAACCGATCAGGTCGATCAAGAAATCCTTGTTGTATTTTTCACGATATAGGTTAGCAAGGTTCACAGCAGCCATACATGCTTCCGGATCATCTGCATTCACATGCACGATCGGCACTTCAAAGCCTTTGGCCAAATCACTGGCATATAGGGTAGAACGTGAATCTTCACTTTCCGTTGTAAAACCGATCATGTTATTGGCGATGATATGGATGGCGCCGCCAACTTGATAACCGCGTAAACGGCTTAAGTTAAACGTTTCAGGTACAATTCCTTCACCTGGGAATGCTGCATCACCATGAATCAGGATGGCAAGAGATTTGGAAATGTCTTGAACCGGGAATCCTTTTTCTGAACGGTCTTCTTGTGCCGCACGAGAATACCCTTCCACGATTGGACCGACTACTTCCAAGTGACTTGGGTTATTGGCAAGTGTAATCCTTGCTTTTTGTATATTTGATTTAGTTATCTGTTTATCCAGACCTAAATGGTATTTAACATCACCGGTCCATCCATTGTTAATGCCTGTTGAACCTTCGGAAGGAACCAAATCTTTATTCGGTGAATGTTGGAATTCAGAGAAGATGACCTCATATGGCTTTCCTAATACATGTGCTAGAACATTCAAACGTCCTCGGTGAGCCATGGCAATATTCACATTCCCAGTACCGCTTTGAACAGTTTGTGAAATCATTTCATCTAGAATCGGAACCAAAGCATCCAGTCCTTCAATAGAGAAACGTTTTTGCCCTACATATGTGCGGTGAAGGAATTTCTCGAAACCTTCAACTTCATTCAATCGTTTAAGTAATAGTTCCCTTTTCTCTTTAGTCACTTCCGGGAACATGTTTCCGGATTCGACCATATCAGTAAGCCATTGCTTTTCATCCAAGTCATTAACATGGTGAAATTCAAAGGCTATCGTTTTTGTATAGAGTTGTTTTAGGTATTGTACGGCTTCGTATCCGTCTTTCACGTCTTCAGGTGATTCCGGGCAAATAAAGTCAGCCGGTATTTTCCTTAAATCATCTGCAGTCAAGCCATATTTTTCAAAGTGAATTTGTTCAGTGTCCAGAGCTTCTTCTTTTAAAGGATAAATATTTGCAGCAAGATGTCCGTATGCACGGATATTTTCAGCTAACTTTACTGCAGACATAATTTTCTTCATCGGAAGAACTTCTCCAGCTTGTACAGTTGGTGCACTTCCAGTCGTTGTTTCTGCCGATACATCGAATGAAGGAGGACCTGCTACTTCAAAAAAGTTTTTCAGTTCCGGATCCACTTCTTCCGGGTTGGCTAGAAATAGATCGTATTGCTCCATGACATACCCAAGGTTTGGACCTGAAAAAGCTTTCCAGTGGTCTAATACCTTAGAATCATTGATGGTCATTTTGTAAACCCCCAAATTTTTCTCATAATTTTTTTCATTACGTTTTATCCATCCCCAAATTTCTTTCTTCTAAATTTTCCCCAAATATATGTGATACTCATCACAAAATCAAATATCCGTCATGGTAATTCTTATTT
>NZ_JBHVQU010000404.1:0-2309 GCF_042886655.1 Peribacillus sp. NPDC058002
TCCATTTCCTGAAGAATATGGCGGTTCGGGCGGAGATACGATTTCATATGCCATTGCAGTTGAAGAGGTTGGCAAAGCGTGCGGGGGAACCGGCCTAAGTTATGCAGCAGCCGTTTCGCTCGGAGCAAGTCCAATTTACTATTTTGGAACCGAAGAACAGAAGCAAAAATATCTGGTTCCAATCACGACCGGTGAAACTCTGGCAGCTTTCGGGTTGACGGAGCCTAATGCGGGTTCCGATGCTGGCGGTACGAGAACCACTGCCGTGTTGGAAGGTGATGAATATGTGATCAATGGTGAGAAAACATGGATCACCAATGCCAGCTATTCAAGAACCGTTACTGTCACTGCTGTATCGGGCAAAGATTCCAAGGGCAAGAATATCATCTCGGCATTCATCGTGCCAACCGATACCCAAGGTCTTACGATCAATAGCAATTATGAAAAAATGGGAGTGCGGGCTTCCAATACTTGTGAAATCATTCTGGATAACGTCCGGGTACCAAAGAAAAATTTATTGGGAGATCCAGACAAAGGGTTCAAACAATTCTTATTCACACTGGATGGGGGAAGGATTTCCATTGCAGCTTTGGCCGTCGGTATCGCTCAGGCTGCATTTGATAAAGCTTTAGCTTTTTCAAAAGAGCGCATACAATTCGGTAAATCCATATCAAATTTCCAGGCCATTCAATTCAAGCTGGCAGACATGGCGATGGAAATTGAACTGGCGAGGAATATGGTATATAAGGCCGCGTGGTTAAAAGACAATAAAAAGCCTTTTGCAAAGGAAGCGGCATATGCCAAGCTATTTGCAAGTGAAACCGCTTTCCGGGCCAGCAATCAAGCGATTCAAATACACGGTGGTTCTGGTTACATGCGCGAATATGAAGTGGAACGCTATTTAAGAGATGCTAAGTTATTGGAAATTGGTGAAGGCACATCCGAAATTCAAAGAATCGTTATCGCCAGACAATTAGGCTGTTAATCTTTATGGAACGTAAAATGAACAGTGATGCTTTGGTTCATTTTGGTGAAAAGCAGATGTTATCTATACAGCAAAACGCGTTCATTCTTACTTTTATTTGATTAGGAGGAGTTTGATGTCTGATTTGCTAGATATGACTATCGGGAAATTGCTTGAGAAAACAGCTGAACAATATGGTGATAATGAAGCCGTTGTGTATCATGAACTGGGCCTCCGCCATTCCTATCGCGAATTTGAAAAGATTTGCCGAAAGGCGGCCAGGGGGTTCATGTCACTCGATATAAAAAAAGGGGAACATATCGCCATTTGGGCGTCCAATAAACCGGAATGGCTGATATCCCAATTTTCCACTGCTAAAATGGGCGGGGTGCTGGTTACGGTCAACACTAATTACCGTACAAGTGAACTGGAATACTTGCTTAAGCAATCGGATGCGACGACGATCATCTTGATGGAACAATATAAGGATCATTCATATATGGATACGCTGTACGAAATCGTACCTGAATTGAAAAATGCAAAACCAGGAAAATTACAATCTGAGAAACTGCCAAAATTGAAAAATATCATCGTTTTAGGTGAAGCGCGTTATCCCGGAACGTTTTCGTGGGATGATGTCATTAGCGGAAGCGAATCCATTTCGGAAGAGTCACTTGACATGAGGATGGAGGAATTGGCTCCAGATGATGTGATTAATATGCAATATACATCAGGGACGACAGGATTTCCAAAAGGGGTGATGTTGACGCATTCAAACTTGGTCAACAACGGATTGAATGTCGCGGAATGCATGAAACTTACCGAAGTTGACCGGCTTTGCATCCCAGTTCCGTTTTTTCATTGTTTCGGCTGTTCCCTTGGTACGATGGCCTCGGTTTCTGTCGGGGCAACAATGGTGCCGATCGTGGAATTTAATCCACGAGTAGTCCTTCAGACCGTTGAAGCCGAAAAATGTACGGGACTTCATGGTGTTCCGACGATGTTCATCGCTCAACTTAATCTCGATGACTTTGACAAGTATGATTTACGTTCGTTGAGGACTGGAATCATGGCAGGCTCCACATGTCCGATTGAAGTCATGAAAAGCGTGGTGAATAAGATGGGAATTTCGGAAATCACGATTACTTATGGTCAAACTGAATCGTCTCCAGGGATTACGATGACAAGAACGGACGATCCGATCGAACTTCGTGTTTCCTCAGTGGGAAGGGCTTTGCCGAAAGTGGAAGTGAAAATTGTCGATCCAGTTACCGGGGAAGAAGTCCAGCGGGGCAAACAAGGGGAACTCTGTTCGAGGGGATACCATGTAATGAAGGGATATTTT
>NZ_JBHVQU010000405.1:0-2294 GCF_042886655.1 Peribacillus sp. NPDC058002
CTTGGGACCGACTACAGCCCCAGGATGCGATGAGCCGACATCGAGGTGCCAAACCTCCCCGTCGATGTGGACTCTTGGGGGAGATAAGCCTGTTATCCCCGGGGTAGCTTTTATCCGTTGAGCGATGGCCCTTCCATGCGGAACCACCGGATCACTAAGCCCGACTTTCGTCCCTGCTCGACTTGTAGGTCTCGCAGTCAAGCTCCCTTGTGCCTTTACACTCTACGAATGATTTCCAACCATTCTGAGGGAACCTTTGGGCGCCTCCGTTACTCTTTAGGAGGCGACCGCCCCAGTCAAACTGCCCACCTGACACTGTCTCCCACCCCGATAAGGGGCGCGGGTTAGAATTTCAATACAGCCAGGGTAGTATCCCACCAACGCCTCCACCGAAGCTAGCGCTCCGGCTTCTCAGGCTCCTACCTATCCTGTACAAGCTGTACCAAAATTCAATATCAGGCTGCAGTAAAGCTCCACGGGGTCTTTCCGTCCTGTCGCGGGTAACCTGCATCTTCACAGGTACTATAATTTCACCGAGTCTCTCGTTGAGACAGTGCCCAGATCGTTACACCTTTCGTGCGGGTCGGAACTTACCCGACAAGGAATTTCGCTACCTTAGGACCGTTATAGTTACGGCCGCCGTTTACTGGGGCTTCGGTTCAAAGCTTCGCTTGCGCTAACCTCTCCCCTTAACCTTCCAGCACCGGGCAGGTGTCAGCCCCTATACTTCGCCTTGCGGCTTCGCAGAGACCTGTGTTTTTGCTAAACAGTCGCCTGGGCCTATTCACTGCGGCTTTTCTGGGCTATTCACCCTAAAAAGCACCCCTTCTCCCGAAGTTACGGGGTCATTTTGCCGAGTTCCTTAACGAGAGTTCTCTCGCACACCTTAGGATTCTCTCCTCGCCTACCTGTGTCGGTTTGCGGTACGGGCACCTTACATCTCACTAGAGGCTTTTCTTGGCAGCGTGGAATCAGGAACTTCGGTACTATATTTCCCTCGCCATCACAGCTCCGCCTTAATGGAAACGGGATTTGCCTCGTTTCCGGCCTAACTGCTTGGACGCGCATATCCAACAGCGCGCTTACCCTATCCTTCTGCGTCCCCCCATCGTTCAAACGATGTATAGGTGGTACAGGAATATCAACCTGTTGTCCATCGCCTACGCCTTTCGGCCTCGGCTTAGGTCCCGACTAACCCTGAGCGGACGAGCCTTCCTCAGGAAACCTTAGGCATTCGGTGGAAGGGATTCTCACCCTTCTTTCGCTACTCATACCGGCATTCTCACTTCTAAGCGCTCCACCAGTCCTTCCGGTCTGACTTCAACGCCCTTAGAACGCTCTCCTACCACTGACACCCAATGGTGTCAATCCACAGCTTCGGTGATACGTTTAGCCCCGGTACATTTTCGGCGCGGAGTCACTCGACCAGTGAGCTATTACGCACTCTTTAAATGGTGGCTGCTTCTAAGCCAACATCCTGGTTGTCTAAGCAACTCCACATCCTTTTCCACTTAACGTATACTTTGGGACCTTAGCTGGTGGTCTGGGCTGTTTCCCTTTCGACTACGGATCTTATCACTCGCAGTCTGACTCCCAAGAATAAGTATTTGGCATTCGGAGTTTGACTGAATTCGGTAACCCGTTGGGGGCCCCTAGTCCAATCAGTGCTCTACCTCCAATACTCTCATCTTGAGGCTAGCCCTAAAGCTATTTCGGAGAGAACCAGCTATCTCCAGGTTCGATTGGAATTTCTCCGCTACCCACACCTCATCCCCGCACTTTTCAACGTGCGTGGGTTCGGGCCTCCATTCAGTGTTACCTGAACTTCACCCTGGACATGGGTAGATCACCTGGTTTCGGGTCTACGACCTCATACTCATTCGCCCTATTCAGACTCGCTTTCGCTGCGGCTCCGTCTCATCAACTTAACCTCGCATGAAATCGTAACTCGCCGGTTCATTCTACAAAAGGCACGCCATTACCCATTAACGGGCTTTGACTACTTGTAGGCACACGGTTTCAGGATCTATTTCACTCCCCTTCCGGGGTGCTTTTCACCTTTCCCTCACGGTACTGGTTCACTATCGGTCACTAGGGAGTATTTAGCCTTGGGAGATGGTCCTCCCTGCTTCCGACGGGATTTCTCGTGTCCCGCCGTACTCAGGATCCACTCAGGAGGGAACGAAGTTTCAACTACAGGGTTTTTACCTTCTTCGACGGACCTTTCCAGGTCGCTTCATTTACCCCGTTCCTTTGTAACTCCATGTTGAGTGTCCTACAACCCCAAGAGGCAA
>NZ_JBHVQU010000406.1:0-2289 GCF_042886655.1 Peribacillus sp. NPDC058002
CTTTGCGGTCATGGAAAAGAAGTAAATCATTTATCTATAAATAAAGAACATCAAAACGACTAGAAAAACTATTTTTAGTCATTTTGATGTTTTTGTTACTACTATTTAGTCTGCAGGCCTTGGCCCAGCAGGAAGTCCAGAGTTCTCAACAGTCTTGATCGGCCGAACGGTTATGTCCCCATTCACGTAAATTTGACAAGATAAACGCAAATGATCTTCCATCCCTTTTTCTTCAAAGATCTTTTTTTCTTTATGTGTGACCTCCAAAAAATCACCTGCGAAAATTTCCACTCTGCAAGTTGTACATTTAGCCTTCCCGCCACATCGGTGAAGAATATTAATACCGTGATCTTCCAATGCTAATACTAACTTTTTTCCATTTTCAACTTCAAACGTTCCTTGGTCAAATACTGTTACGCAAGGCATCTAATACCACCTCTTTTTATAAGATATCTTTCAACAGGTCATTTACATATCTATTCACTTACCTTGTCCATATGACATAAAAAAATGTGAAGTCATTACTGATTGATAGTTAAGATGAATAATTAATTATCTTGAAGACAAACTTTAAGTACATTCATAATTATAAATTAACAAGGTACAAACAGAGCTAGGGAAAATTAGTATGTTCTTTTAGAGAGCCAATTAAGATTTATTGAATAAAAGAGAGTGAAATTATAAAAGGGAGGTGCATGCCTGTGACTAATGGCAATTGTGATTTTTCACCAATGAAACAAATGTTAAAAGAGGAAATTCGTCAAGTAATATCGTCATTACAGGATAACTTAGAAGCAATGGGTGATGAAAATTATTGTCTTCTTGGAAATTTTGAGAAAATAAAGGATAAATTCGTATACATCGATATGAAAGCAGCAACCTTTTATTTGAACTGTTATTTGTCACCGTTTACGGACAAATATCCCGAATTATCAATTTGTGTACAAAATTTGTCAAACTTGAGACATGGCGGGTTAATTGTGATTCAACGGGGAGATCCTCTTGATTCTTTGATCCAACCAGGTATTTCAATAGGAGCGGAGTTAACCCATTCTTTATTGGAATCAATTTTTTTTCCTGGAAATCCACTACATGATGGTGCTGTATTGGTTAGTCAAAATCAAATTGTTTCCGCAGCAAATGTCCTTCCGCTTTCCGAAAGATCAACAGGAGGAAAAAAACTTGGAACACGGCATCGCTCTGCTTTAGGTTTATCTGAACGAAGTGATGCCCTTGTATTGGTCGTATCAGAGGAAACAGGAAGAGTTTCATTCGCATTTAATGGGAATCTGTACCCAATTAATGCTCATGGTCCTATATAGAATTTTTGAACAATTAATAGTGATTATAAGTTGTAGGTAATTCACTCCCCGGAAAAATAATCATTTTGGGTAAAGGATAAACATATTTTTATCAATTTTGTCATTAAAAAGCTTATTTTTCTCGGAATTACGGGTACGGAATAGGTCTTGAATTAATGAACCCGGTGATTTTTACCGGGTTTTTGGTTGCTTTTTATATAAAAAAAGGCATATGATAAATAAGGAGTCTCAATCAGAAAAGTTATAAAACGAAAGAGGATTTTAAATGATAACCATTAAAAGTGAACGAGAAATAAATTTGATGCATGAAGCGGGCAAACTTCTTGCTGCGACGCATAGAGAAATTGCAAAAATGATAAAACCGGACATCACGACTTGGGAAATCGAAGAATTTGTCGATAAGTACTTGGCTGAGCATGGTGCTACACCTGAACAAAAGGGCTATAACGGCTACAAATATGCAACGTGTGCATCAGTGAATGATGTGATATGCCACGGCTTTCCGCAAAAGAAAGCCTTAAAAGAGGGAGACATCGTTACGATTGATATGGTGGTGAACCTTAACGGAGGTTTGGCGGATTCAGCTTGGACATATGCAGTCGGTGAAGTTTCCGATGAAGCTCAGCGTTTAATGGATGTAACCAAGAATGCTTTATATAGAGGCATCGAAGTTGCACGTGCAGGAAATCGCCTTGGGGACATCGGGCATGCAATCCAGTCATATGCAGAAGGTGAAAAGTTTTCTGTCGTTCGCGATTTTACAGGGCACGGAATCGGTAAAACCATGCACGAAGACCCAACAGTCCTGCATTATGGTAAGCCAGGTAAAGGTGCGCGTCTAAAAGAGGGAATGGTCATCACGATCGAGCCAATGTTGAATGCAGGAACATGGCACATGAAAATGGACCAAGACGGCTGGACGGCGAGAACGGCAGATGGAAAACTCTCCGCCCAATATGAACATACC
>NZ_JBHVQU010000407.1:0-2276 GCF_042886655.1 Peribacillus sp. NPDC058002
AGTTTAAGGTGGATCATTGCCATTAGTTGTCTTTTGCCAATTGTATGGTGGAAAGAAAGAAAGATATTTCCGCCCCGAAGTGCAATCATTCCTTTATTTTTGATGGGAATTACTGGTGTGGTTCTATTTAATCTATTACAATTTGCAGCATTAGAGAAAACTACCGCCACTAATGTTGGATTAATATCAACATTAAACATGATTTCAATTGCTATTTTTTCATTTTTCTTTTTAAAAGAAAGAATTAATATTCTCCAAATGTTTTCGATGTTCCTTTCGCTTATTGGCGTAATACTGGTACTTTCAAAAGGAAATATTGATCTATTCCTTTCATTACGATTTAATTCAGGTGATTTATATATGATTTCTGCTGTATGCGTTTGGGGAATATATTCCGTTTGTAGCAAATGGGCAATGATAACAACAACACCTCTGATGTCTACATTATATTCTGGTATATTTGGACTTATAGTTCTTCTTCCGTTTAATTTTTCTAATTTTGCAGTGTCTAATATAAATACTTCTTTCATACAATCTATTTTATATACAGGCATTATCTCAACAGTAGCATGTATGGTACTTTGGAACATTGGTGTACAAAAATTAGGTACAACAACATCAGGTATTTTCTTGAATTTCAATCCTATTTTCACTGCGATTTTAGCCTTTCTATTATTAGGTGAAAAAATGACGTGGGTACAAGGAATTGGTAGTGGCATTGTGATTATAGGCTGTTATTTGTTCTCACATTTTAAAGCGAAAATGATTTTTAAAAAGAATCCTAGACAATCGCAGATTCAAGCATGATTTTTTTCAAAGAATATAAACGTAATATCTCTCGTGATTAATTTTCTATATATACATTAAAGCCTGTTCCAAGGTGGATACAGGCTCGTTTGTTCAAAAACATCTTACATACTTGCGTATAAAAACAAGCCTTTCTTAATTGACTTCTTTTTGGAACTTTTCGTAACCATTTAGAAAACTGCTTTTTTCTTGTCCCTTCTACTATTCCATTTGCCTTTGCAGTCCCTACACCTTTTCTTGGTGTGGCAAATATGAAATCCCCACTGTGAATAGAAAATTACTCATAGCGGATTTCGTTCGTTCCGGCGAATCGTGAATCGTATTTTTCCCACTATCAAGCTTATTGGAAATCTTGCTTTCTGAAAATTCAACGTCAAGCCGATTCCTTAAAAGCCAGCAGTAGCAACTCCAGCCCGCTGACATTCGAACTTTCACCAGGCTAATAACACAACTGATGAACTTAATGGAAAGAACATCATGTAAAATAAACACCCTTTCTCAAAATTGGCTTCTGTTTTTAGACAAAAGGCATTCGGAACGAATTAATTCCGAATGCCTTTTATGAATTTAATCGCATACATGCTTTTTTGCATTCTGCGAAAATATGGTCGCCAGATTAATGGATAATTTTTAGGAAACTAAATTTCGTCAATAATCGGAATCTCTCTTTTTAATATTGAGTCACATATAAAAGTTTATGAAATATTTTTTTCATAACCAGTGTTTTGGATACTGTCTTGTTTGAAATAAATTATTATAAATCATCGATACAAAAACTAATAATAAGGTACCTATTACAATCGGAATCAGGAATCCCCAACCAACTTGAGAATTGATTGAAACAAGGGCACTTGCTGCTGCGGGAGGGTGAACGGTTTTTGTAAAAGTCATAATAATTAATACAATAGCCAGTACCAGGCCAATAATGAATAGGCTCTTACCAAAAATGCTCCAAATGATAAGGGCTGATGTTGTAGAGATTATATGTCCACCAACAACATTACGGGGTTGTGACAAGAGACTTTTATGCGCACCAAAAACAATAACGCAGCTCGCCCCAAGAGGAGCTAATGCCATAGGATATCCTAAATAGACAGCTATAAAACTAATAATGATAATGGCAATGAGTCCACCTATGGCTGAAACAAAGGAATCCATATAATCAATTCTGTCTTTTTCTCTAGCTTCGCCCTTCATTTTCTTTAAATATGCTGTTAAACCTGCATTTTGTTGATTGCTCCAACTTTTTTCAAGACTTTTTTCGAATTCCATCATTTATGTTTTCCTCACGTTTTCTAAGTAAGCCGACAAGTCGACAAGGTTTTTACATATTGATATCTTACAGGAAAACAATGAATTTTTAAATATATATTTGTTTGTTTTCCATAAAACAGTTAACAATCCCCCTTATGTCTGTGAATCTTTCATTATAGATTTCACCTCAATTTGTTCATAGAAATATTAATTGA
>NZ_JBHVQU010000408.1:0-2269 GCF_042886655.1 Peribacillus sp. NPDC058002
AGTCTTAGAAGCTGCTTAAACTATATGTCTAACTTTATTGGGTCAGATCAAGTTTACCTACAGTCTGGAGGGTGGGTATCATCCCATCCTAGTTTACCGAATATGGCTCATATTCTTTAATGAGCTGTTTATATTGGTCTTTATTCATGATTGGAATCCCTTTTTGCAGTTCCTCCTGCTTGTATGCTTCAAGTTTACCAACGTCTATTTGGTAGAAAGTATGAATGATCTTGGCGTGCTCAGGCCTTCCGATAAAAATGGATAACGTACCATCTTCCCTCATCCCAAGGTAACCATTCGCTTTTAAAAGCGGCGATATGTCATTTTCAATTTTCTTCATGACAATCTGCTCTTCATTTTGATCGATCACTATCCATCCTTCATATTTTGACCAAAAGTCCTCCATCGACCAAATTGTTTCTGTCAATTTCTCTTCACTTAATTCACCATCCAGATACATACGCTGAAGAATGACCTTCCTTTCAATAGGATCATTTTCCTTTTGAACGGTTTCTTCGGCAAAAACGGTTAGGCAAATTGGCAATATGAAAAGCGTCATGAAAAATTGGATTCTAAGTTGATTAATCAATATATTCACCTCTTAAGGCGTTTACTTTTTATGTAGTTTGACCCCAAATAAGGATTATTAACCAGAAAAAAATCAAAAAGAGCTGACTCCATATTGGGTCAGCCCACTTATTATTTTAAGTGATTTTCGTGAATGTTAAGGTTATCGAACATGTCATTGGCATCCAAAATGATCATTTCCCGCGTATCGCCATCCCGAAGATTGTTATCAAGTGTCATCGTCCTGAAATAGACACCTTCATCGGTGGTTACATATAGGGTGCGGCCATTTGTAAGGGGTCCGATTTCTCTCCTGATTCTCTCTTTAACATCTTTTGCCCGGCTGTAGTCATCAAGCCTCAAAGCTACCAGCATTTCATCTTTCATGATGACTGTCCTGGCATCGATGACCGGCTCCGCTTTCTTGGCGATACCATTAACTTGATCGGCAAAAGCACCTTCATAAGAATTATAATAAGATGATTTTGCCTTAAGCGGTTTACTTTCATGTCCATGGTAGTTACGGTCACTCTTACTGTACGCATCATCTTTATCGTATAAACCTTGCACTATATTCTCATAATTGATGTTGCGTACCAATGCATCTTTTTCATGGTACCCTGTATTATTCGTTATATTTTCATTTTCCGCTGTATCATTATTAGCACATCCAACCAAACTGACGGCAGCCAATACCGTACAAAGCGGATGTGCCCATTTTATTTTCTGCACCAATAACCCTCCCATTGCAATAGAATGAGCTATATTCCGCTCATAATTAGCATGGGTGTCGAACGGGAAATGTACTCTGTAAGATACGGCCAAAAACCCGTTTTAATTCCTTTTAAGGGAAGAAATCCTTTCCTTCAATTTTTCATTCATCTCCATTCGCTTCGAAAATCCTTCCACGGACATTTTCCAAACCGAATGAATCTGGGAAGAACTTTTATTAAGACGATTCCATTCACGGAAAATATCGGTAGGATAAGTTAACGCATATAAAAATGCCGGGTCTGACTGATACCTTTGCAATTGCGGAACTTCCCACATTTCGGTGGCCGCATCTCCCAAATGAGGCATAATACGATTTGCATACTGTAAATAATCAATGCACCTCGGGGCATTCGCCATTAAGTCAAAATCGATTAACGTCAAAGTGCCGTCCGCTCTCCGCAAGAAATTATGGTGGGCACAATCACCATGAATGATGACTTTCTTTTCCTTATTCCATAAAGACTGATTTTTATCAAACCCCTCTAGCGACCATTCACCCCATCTAATCCATTCCTTGATAATATCTTCGGAAACATATTGGCGAACATAAGAAAAGTTCTTTTTAAATAGTGATAAGCGTTCTTTCCACTTTTTTGATTGATTGAACACAGGAGCGTTAATGGAGACATGTTCCGACACATCATGGAAGCTTTCCAGTAACTGAATGCCCTCTAAGCGGTCCTTATGATTGGAATATTTGAATTTTTTCTTACTCGGTGGAAAATAGTCCATACTGCCATACCATTTCCCTTTAAATTGAAAGGGCATTAGATTCTGATGAATATAATACGTTTGATGAAATCCCTTTTGTTTTAATAAAGAAGTCAATTCCCTTTGCCGATCCCATTTTTCAAAACTGTCGAATCCTTTAAGGATCATAGGATGACCCTTTTCAAAAGTTAATAAATAGACACTGCTTTGAATATGG
>NZ_JBHVQU010000409.1:0-2256 GCF_042886655.1 Peribacillus sp. NPDC058002
GAAATGTAACATATCGACGCGAAAAAGGGTGAGATGTTCACACACTGTTCTCAAAGTAGCGCTGTTCTCTGAGACGTTAGAGATGCCCTCTGATCATTAAACAAAACATTTAAAGAACAGGAAATGTAAATTATTCTCTAATGTTTGTTCGTAAATATACATGACAGAAGATATTTGAGAAAACAAGAAAAGACTTTTATCTGAAAGGAGAGCAAATGATATGGTAAACCAGGAAGGCAGTAAAGTGAAAGTTGTTCCGAATATGCCTGAGGGAAAATGTCGTATTTCTTCACTGTCATATGATTCGGTCAAAGACAAAGGTGTTACAGCTTCTGCTATAGCACATGCATCTTGGACTTGGGGAAAAGTCCCAAAAGGTACACCTATTTAGACGGTAAAAAACTAATGACAAAACGTATATTTAATCTAAAAAATAAATCTTTTTAAACGGATAAAAAATAATAGACCTTATTGTACGTTTTGTCATATGCTTGAACTATCTAATAAAAACAAGGACGGTTTTAACAATGGGTCTCTTTTTAACTTTTAATCAATATTTTCATGGATTTATATAATAAGTTGAACTTAATAAGGAATAAAGTTATATACCTATGAAGTTACACACCCTAACATCCCTTATAGTTCAGCTATAAGGTTTTTTATTTTAAATCTGAAAATTTTTTTGTGATTTTAAAAATAATACTAAATTCCAGTATATAATTACTCTACTGTTTATATTTTTAGGGGGGAGAATGTTATGGATAAGAACCAGGATAACTATAAAAGATTTGAAAAGTGGTTAATGCCTGCTTTATGTCTTAGTTTGATTCCACTTATAGTTGGGGCGGTGGTAGTAAAAGGTTTTGATTGGAAATTTGACCAGTTAGGACCATTTGGAGATTTCTTAGCAGGTAGTACAGTTCCGTTGTTTACTTTGGTTAGTTCAATAGGTATCATACTAACTTTAAGGATGCAACAACAGCAAATGAAAATGCAAAACGACGAAATGGAAGAGAACCGAAAAGTAATGATAGAACAAGGCAAAACAATGGCTTTACATAAGTTTGAAAGTACATTTTTCAGCATGCTTAATATACATAATGAAATTATAAAATCACTCTTTATTCAAGTTAATCCTGAACGCACCGTAACTGACAGAAAAACGTTTCCAGAACTTTTAAATAAATTTAGGCGTATTTACGGAACTGTAGATAAGCGAATGTACCATATCAATCGATTAGTAGAGGCATTTGTTATTTTAAATAAGGACTTCGAGTACATGTTTGGACCTTATTTCAGACACCTTACTAGTATAATTCAACTTATTGATGGATCAGATATGACTGATAACGAAAAGTTAAATTACATACGAATTGTTAAAGCTCAATTAACTTATTACGAGTTAGCTATACTAATGTATTATGGAATTAGTGATTATGGAGATGAGCTTTTACCTTTAATGCAAAAGTATAATTTACTTGAAAATCTAACAGAAGGTTCATTAATTGGAGAGGGACGTGTAGATATAGAACTCTTTAAAACTTTTTCTCCGTCTAAACGAAGGATACCAGTACAATAAAGAAAGTAAGGTCCAATCTAGCCTCGACTTTTTATCTTTTATATTTATCCTTTAAGTAGAAAAATTCTCATTTATCGTCACTTTGTATAAATTGTAAAACCTTTTATATTCCATAAATAATTTATTTTTTACTTAATTAAAAAAATACTTACCATCAAAAAAGGCTCTTGCAACAAATCACAGTAACTAAGAATATAAAATTTATTAAAAGCAGGTAATATACCTTACATGAAGTAATAATAAAGGATTCTTCTTTTGTTTAGTTGGAAAAGAGTTGCTGAAAGGGTTAATACGTATCTACCTAAAGTCTAATTCATTTATAGATTTTTTGATTTATGAAAGGTCTGTTAAACACTTAAAAATTAAGGGGTTGATAAATATAATAATGGTGGCAAGTTGGTGGCAGCCTGGTGGCAAAATCAATTATATTGCCACCAATTACATCTGTTTAAATCCTACATAGAAAAAATATTAGCCTATTAAATCAACGTTTTCCAACTATTTCTGTTATAATCTGATTCACTCTTCTTCCTTGACAGGGAAGGGGTCGTGGGTTCGAATCCCTCACAGGTCATCAACTAACAAAGGCTCAAATCCTTGATATAACAAGGATTTGAGCCTTTTTTGTTTATAAAGAATTAGTTCATTTTGTATTATTTACTCAATTGGTGGCGGAT
>NZ_JBHVQU010000410.1:0-2229 GCF_042886655.1 Peribacillus sp. NPDC058002
CAGATATTATGCCTGGGGCGGTAAAGGTAGGAAATAACCGGCATTTGCTTGCGATCCGTGACACATTGATTGGAATGATAGCGATTACAATGATTGGGTCATTCGCCGTCCTGTTTAATAATCTAGGGCAAGTCATCAAGCCTTACGGTAGAATGATGGAGGCCATCTTCGGTCCTGCATGGAATACGCTGGGCGGTGATATTTGGTTTGGAACCTTTGCATTCATGACGGTATTCGCTGTATTCGGCATCTCTTATAAATTGGCACGATCATACGGTGACGATGGTTTTGAAGCGATGTTGGTTTCCGCAGCCTGTTTCTTCTTATTATTGCCTCAAATCGGAAATGTCACCTTGACCATCGATGATAAGGATGTAACAGGCGGGGCATGGGGTTTTGTAAGCGTTAACTATTTTAATGCTACAGCTTTATTTACAGGAATTGTCGTTGCCTTAATTGCCACTGAAATCTTTGTGAGACTTTCACGAGTGAAATATTTAGTCATCAAGCTGCCTGATGGAGTACCCCCAGCGGTAGCCCGTTCATTTGCAAAGTTAGTGCCGGGTATGGCGACGATCTTTATCGCTGGTGTATTCGGACTGCTATTCCGTAAAATTACGGATGGGCAGATACTGAATGACTGGCTTGGTAAAGTGATTGTATCTCCATTACAAAGTGCAGTAGATTCATTGCCATTCGCTATTTTACTAGTATTTCTTGTTCATTTATTATGGATGATCGGTTTGCATGGACCCAATATCCTTGGCGGGATCACGACACCGCTTTTTGAAAGTTCGGGAGTGAAAAATATCGATTTATATGCAAAAGGCATAAAAGACATGGATCAATACGGGGTATTGGCGGGTTCTTTCCTGGATGCATTTGTTTATTTAGGCGGATCTGGTGCAACATTGGGCCTGATCATTGCAATGATCATTGCCGGTCGGAAACGGTATAAACAGATGATTGCACTCGGAGGGGCACCAGGAGTGTTCCAGATTAACGAACCCATTCTTTTCGGGTTGCCTATCGTTCTGAATCCAATGTGGTTCATCCCATTTGTTCTCGGCCCGGTAATTACAACCGTGATCTCTTATATCGCGGTAAGCAGCGGAATGGTTTTCCCGATCGTCGCCAAGATTCCATGGGTTACCCCTCCGATAGTGGGTGGATTCCTGGCGACAGGCGGGCATATGTCCGGAGCGGTCTTGGCTGCAATCAACTTAGTCATTTCAACAGTGATTTATTTACCATTCGTTTATGCTCAAGTGAAGATAGACACCAAAAATAAAACAGAGCTTACAAAAGATTCAGAAACGCTAAGCGTTTAAGAAAGCGGTGATGAAAATGGAAAAAGAAGAATTATACCAGCTATCCTTTCAATTGATTTTATATAGCGGGAATGCGAGAAGCTTTGCAATGGAAGCGATGCAGGAAGCAAAGAAAAGGAATTTTGATTCTGCTCGCGTGAAAATAGCCGAGGCCGAAAAGGAATTACTGCAAGCCCATAAATACCAAACCCAATTAATCCATGCTGAGGCGGGCGGGGACCAATTTGATCTTCCCATTATCCTGGTGCATGCACAAGATCATTTAATGACAGCGATGACTATAAAGGATCTTGCAATTGAAATGATTGATCTACGCGAAGAATTCTTACATGCAGAGGCTGTGAAGGAGAGGACTGCTGAATGAGCAAGGGGCTGAAGATTGTCACGATTGGCGGAGGTTCGAGCTATACGCCCGAACTGATCGAAGGTTTCATCAAATATCATGAAAAACTTCCTGTGAGTGAAATTTGGCTCGTGGACATCGAAGCGGGAAAGGAAAAGCTTGAAATTGTCGGGAATTTGGCAAAAAGGATGATTGAAAAGGCTGGTGTGAATATTGAAGTCCATCTCACGTTAGACAGAAAGAAAGCGCTTAAAGGCGCTGATTATGTAACAACCCAGCTGCGGGTTGGCCAGCTAGCAGCAAGGGCGCTTGATGAAAGGATTCCATTGAAACACGGAGTGATCGGACAGGAGACGAACGGACCAGGAGGGCTTTTCAAGGCTTTTAGAACGATTCCCGTCATTCTGGATATTGCTCATGAAATGGAGGAATTATGTCCGGAAGCATGGCTGATTAACTTCACGAATCCTGCAGGAATGGTAACGGAAGCAGTTCTGCGTCACAGTAATATTTCCAAAATCATCGGCCTTTGCAATGTGCCGATTGGTATGGAAC
>NZ_JBHVQU010000411.1:0-2222 GCF_042886655.1 Peribacillus sp. NPDC058002
TGATCAAAATCATTGCTAAAATTACGCGCCATATCCACCAGCTTTCTTTCCGACGGATCAAGGAGATGTCCGATGAATTTTGCATGATCCGCCATGATCCTTAAAAAGAAAACATTTTCTTTGATGATGGCATCTGCAAGTGGTTTCAATTTACCCTCATTTAATTCTTTTAATCGTTTTCTGAAATAATTGGCTTCCCTGCTTGTATGGTCGACTAAAAGTGGGAAATTGTTTGCACCAGGCAATTTACAGGTGAGTATCAGCCCCAATACCTTCCTTTTGAATAAAAATATTCCTGTAGCAGCTTGTTGCACTTCCGAGTTAAATATCCTGATCTGTTCAGGGTCAGCTTGATTTGTTAATGTATGGGATTGTTGTTCTATCCGTTCAAATAAATGATAAAACTGATTAGCCTCCTCAATTAACTGCGAATCTTCACATCTAAAACCTAGTCTTAAAAATAACGAGTGTTCCTTCATAATTCTTGACCAAAAACGAATCTCATCCAAAGAGCGGGCAACAAACATTCCCGATTTATTCCTCATAGCTTCCTGCATGTCCTCATTCATAACTAAAGCCCCCCCTTTTAAAACAAAACCATCATTAAATCTTATTAACAAAGGGACATTAGTATGCTGCTCAATTTGAATATAAATAAAATTACTAATATCCCTTTAGCACCTCAAACCAATTGGTGCTTGATGGCGTTTTTTATGATGAGTTCTTATGGAATCTCTTGAAGGGGAGTACCATGATCCATCCATGTTCTTGAAGAAAAACAAGCGGGTATATGTGATTCTGCATTTTAGCAAGAAGGGAAAATGGATATTGAATATAGGATGGCACCAAAAGCATGTAACAATGGAGATTCAAAGGGGGAATCGTATACCGTGGACTTTCTAAAAAAACTCGGCAACCATACTGTATAAAAAACCCTTAGACTTTATCTAAGGGTTCTCGCATTTTAATCCAGCAGTTACATTAGGCTACAATGGATTAGTCATTTGTCCCTAAGTTCATTTATTTTTTTCGTAAGCTCATTAAACTTCTTATCGAGTTCAGTGTAGGCTTTATCGTTTGGAGTCATAAAGCTAAGCTTTCCCAAAACTTCTTGTCTTTCTGTTTCAAGTGTTAATCGTAGTTCTTCCAAATCATCTCTTTTTGAGGATGATTCATACAATTGCTTTTGTATGTGAATGTTTGAAATGATAAGTTTGCTGCTAGTGATTTTTTCGAGAAAATATCGATCATGCGAAACGACGATTAACGTTCCAGTATACTGTGCTAAGGTATCTTCAAGTTGTTCCCTTGAAGATAAGTCCAGGTGATTTGTCGGTTCATCCAAAATAAGCACATCTTTTTCTTCCAGGATATATTCCATTAACTTACATTTGACTCGCTCACCCATACTCATGTTCTTAATGGGTTCTGTCCATTGAGATGCCGTGAAGCCTAAATGCTTCATTAAAGTTTGAACATTCCCTCTCGACTCGAAAATTTCTTTATGAAATAGCTGGGAGGGTGTTAGTTCAAGTGGTAAATCAAACACCTCTTGCGTCAAATAGCCAATTTTTGCAGATGGCGAAATCCAAACATTGCCCGCAAAATTTTCCCGTCCAAGAATTATTTTTAATAATGTCGTCTTTCCGCTGCCATTGGGACCTATTATGGCAACCTTCTCCCCATGCTGTATCGTGAAATTGACGTTTTTAAATAGCGTGCGCTCGTTAAAAGACTTAGTTAAATTCTGGACTTCCAAAAACCGTTTTCCCGACTTGTTTTTTGCTTTAATTGAAAAGCGTACAGTATATTCGGATTCAACAGGTTCAGCTTTTGCTTTTTCAAGCTCTTTTTCAAGACGCTTTTGTTTAGATTTTACCTGTGCATCCATTCGTTTTGCTTTTACGCGATAGTATTCCTTAACTCCTTCTTTTTTCGTCGATTGGGAATGGGCTTTTTTCGACCAAGAAGTGATTTCATTCATTTGTCCCTCAATCCGTTCAACCATTTTTTGCTGTTTTTCATATTCACGTTGTTGTGTAAGTCTTTTCTGTTTGCGAACTTCCATATAACTAGAATAATTCCCTCTGTGTTCAATTAGCTTTTTATCTTCAATCGACCAAATTTTCGTTGCAACAGCATCCAAAAAATAACGATCGTGCGAAACAAAAATAATGGTACCTCTATAATTTTTTATTTGTTCCTTAAGGAATTCTATACTG
>NZ_JBHVQU010000412.1:0-2217 GCF_042886655.1 Peribacillus sp. NPDC058002
CCCCACAGAGGCTTGCGTCGAGGAGGCCTGTCAGACAGTGGGCGGAAAGGGAGCGGATTTCTGTAATCGACTGGAAGTTTTTAAATAAAACACTGCAGTCGAACTCGCTTTTCTTCGAATTTGTCTATGTTTGAAACCAGCTTACGGGCTGGTTTTTTTATGTCGATCCGGCAAGTGCTTTAGTAAGATAAGTATGATAAAATTTAACGGAATCGAATTTAACCGGATCATAGGAGCAGATAAGAATGAAAACAACCGAAGTGTACATATTGGGCGGCTTTCTCGGCAGCGGGAAAACGACGCTTCTTCGAAATATTTTAAAACAGGAAAGTGAAGCGGGTAGAAAAGTGGCCGTGCTGTTAAATGAGCTCGGCAGTGTATCGGTTGACAGCGGACTCATTGGTGATGGAGTGCCTCTTAAGGAGCTGTTTGACGGGTGCATTTGCTGCACAATTCAAGATAAACTGGAGGTTCAGCTCCATGAATTGCTAACGGAAAATGAACTGGATGCGGTTTATATTGAAACGACGGGCGCAGCTCATCCAGTTGAAGTATTGGATGGCATCATGTCGCCGATCTTCGCCAAAAGGCTGGAGTATAAAGGGATTATCACTGTCGTCGATTTATTAAGGTGGCGCGATCGGGAGGAACTGTCTCCACAGCTTCGGCAGTTGCTTGCCGAGCAAATCCACCATGCCGATTTCATATTATTGAATAAAGTGGATTTGGTAAGTGAGATGGATGCCGCACAGCTGATATATACGATACAGGCGCTGAATCCGGATGCTGTATGTTTATTGACGGAGTATGCAGCCGTATCCTTGGCATCATTGCAGCAAATGCAAAGAAACCGGCATAATGGCCATCAAAAGCTTGATGTACATGACCATTTGCATTTAACTGCAGTCGTTCATACATTCGAAGGTGCCGTGGCACAAACCGACTTTGAAGAGTGGCTTAGGGCTCTGCCGGAAACGGTCTATCGGATGAAAGGATACATTTCCTTTACACATTCACAATACCCCCATTTATTCCAATACTCATACGGAATGCCAATGTATATGAATGAAATGATGAAAATGCCATTGAATATCGTCATGATCGGGGAAAAGTTGGATAAGGAAATGTTGATCGGTCAGTTGAAAGCTTTGGAATTGAAAGCTGCCCGATAAAAGTTTACCGCCCATTAAAGAAGGGAAACATAAAAAGGAGACATTCTTATCAAGGAGGCGGTTTTAGTGCCATGGAATAAGGACGATTACCCAAACTCGATGAAGAATCTAGATAAAGATGTAAGGGAAAAGGCGATAGAAATCGCCAATGCATTATTGGATGAAGGATATGAGGATGGAAAAGCCATTCCAATCGCCATAGACCGAGCTAAGATGTCGGTAGGAAAAGATTGAAAAAATGGTCAGACCCACAAATGGGTCTGACCATTTTTATTGTTGCATTCCAAAGGCGGCAAATGTCTTTTCGTCTTCTATCAATCCGCAAGCAGCACATTGAACCCGAACTTCAGGACCATTATAGGCTAGATGGAATGGCTGAAGGGCTTCGTTCGAATATTGTTCAATGATCTCACCTGACTGCGGATCCTTTTTAATGGGGGTCGCTACTTGCTGAATGAGATTGAAGCGAGATTTATTTGTCCGGCAATTCGGGCAGCGGTATACTTGAGACATTGTACTCACTCCTTTTTTGAATTTTTAAAAGCATAATCGTATTATTAAGCTAGTCTTTACAAACTTGAACATTAATATGTATAAATTAGTAATGGATGGAAGGGATAATATGAAAGAAAATGTCAGGCAAGAAGAATTACTGATGGCTTATTTAAGCATATGGAACAATCGTAAGGTGACCGATGGAGGTGGAAGGGAAGTGTTGGCGGAACTCATCCGCCGTGAGCTTTTGGATGAAAATGCCCATCCCCGTGCCCGAAAATCAGTATTGGAGAAATTTTACCTCTGTATTAAACGCGTGATGGAATCATCGCTTTCAGAAGAAATGAAAAATGCGATCGTCATGGCCTATATCACTGAATTGGAAAGATTATAATTCCGGGTGTGTTACGGATGCTTGTTAGCAAATATTCTTTTCAGCTTCATACTTTTTTCACAAATCATTGTTAAAATCTTTAAAAAATGGCTCTTTTCGTTAAGATTGTTGTTTTTAAAACGAAACGATTTAAGGTTGATTGGAGCGCAAGTGCGA
>NZ_JBHVQU010000413.1:0-2203 GCF_042886655.1 Peribacillus sp. NPDC058002
GCATTATAATAGGTATAATGATAGTCGGTTTGACACGGAAGCTTTGCGGGCATGATGCACGGCCATGCCATCAGGTTTTAGGAGAGTTAGCGACATTTGGGTCAGTCCCAAGAAAAGAAGTGCCAGGCACCTTCCAATTTAGTTGATTTTCTTCAAAAAATAAGAGTATTCGAAATGAAACTCGAATACTCTTATTTTATAGAATGGAGAATAAGTAATAATCGCCCACACTTCTTAATTTCGCATGTTAATTATTCATCATTTTCATTAATAATTCCGTAAAATACTAAAATATGCTCAGGCAAATGTAGGTGGAAAAGACAGATTAGCAGATGATGATGTCGGACATTTAACAGGAGCACAATTTAATGGACCTCCTGATATTGATAATCTTGTACCACAAAATAGTCAAATTAATAGGATGGGTGGAGTTTGGTACGAAATGGAGACTGAGTGGACCAACGCATTGAAAGAGATACGCCCAAGGAAGTCTCTGTTAGCATTGAACCAATCTATTCTAATAATTCAATGCGACCTGATTCCTTTATAGTTAAATATGAAATTGAAGGCCAATTCCCAGTGATTCGTGAGACCGCAAATAAATCAGGAGGCTGATGTTGATGAGTTTTGAAATAGAATTAAACAAGCTATATAGTGAAATTGCACAACAGATTAATGATATGATTCCAATTGAATGGGATAATTTGTGTTTTAATGGTGAAGTTAATGAGAGGGAAGGAGGAGTTTTCTTCTTTTTTAAGCCCAAAGGTGAGGAGTAACACGTTTTTTCACATTATATTCCAAAACTATATAGTGTAGATAAGAGAGCTTACAATAAAGAGCTACATAAGTTATTTCAACTAACTGCTGAACTCCAAAAAGTTTTTACTTTTAATGATCAAGTACCTTGGTTTTCGGTGACATTATTAGTAAATGATACAGGAAGGTTAAATCTACATTTTGATTATACAAATTGGCTTGAAAGTGAATTTGGTCCAACAGCTAGAATTAAGTATTTTGAATATAAATATATAAGCGACAACAAAGAACAGCTAGATTTAGATTTAATAGAGAGAATGAAAGAATTTGAAGAAAATAAAAACAAAAGCACCTGATTGCCTTTTAGGCAACAGGTGCTTTTGTTTTTATGAGATGAAATTCAAGTATAAACCACATTAAAGCAGGAATTATTATTTAAAGAATTCCTGCTTTGCATACTATTTGTTAAGAAAGGATTTTTCGAAAAATTCCAGAAGGTGTTCTAGAGTGATTGGGTCACTGTATGTGGATGCTTTACTATTTATTTCAAATATACGATCGTTCTTAATTGCAGGTATATTTTTCCATGTATCAGTCTCCACAAATGAATTAACCACATCCGGGTTTTTACTAAAGATAATATAATCTCCAGTATACTCAGGAAGCACTTCCGATGAGAGGACATAAATGCCGGATTTAAGTGCTTTTTCTTTTACTTTTTCAGGCATTTTTAAATCCATTGCTTGATACAATATTTCTGTCCCACGTGCATAATTATTTCCGAATACATAAAACTCTTTAGCATCATTTTCAATGACAGAAACGGTTGCATCTTCACCAATTTTTGCGCGTATCGCTTTTCCTGCGGATTCTGTACGCGTTTTGAAATCATTAACCCATTCTTTTGCTTCCTTTTCTTTATTTAATAGTTTTCCGATTTCAATCTGCTGTGATAAATAATCTAATTTTCCCCAAGTGAATACTACAGTTGGAGCAATTTCATTTAGTTTTGCAATATTTTTCATCTCGGATCCCGCTATGATTAGGTCCGGTTCCAGTTCAATGATTTTCTCCAGGTTATCTTCAGATACGACCTCAACGCCCTTTAGTCTTTCTTCAAAAAGCGGATTCATATTAGTCCATTGATCTATCCCGACGATATTACCTTCTAAGGCCAATACATTAGGTCCATTGGAGAGAGCAATTATTCTTTTTGGGTTTTTAGAAATCTCCACAGGACCTGTTTCTGATTGATACGTAACTGTTTCTTTTTTTGTCTTGGATTCATTATCTTCGTTCGCTGCCTCTTGGTTCCCACAAGCACTAAGAATAAGTACAAACAAGAGCAGGAAGGGGATGAATAGCTTTTTCATTCTTATTTTCTCCTTACTAATTATAGTGTAGGTTAAAAACATATCAAAAAAATGCGAGTAATCAATAATGA
>NZ_JBHVQU010000414.1:0-2199 GCF_042886655.1 Peribacillus sp. NPDC058002
GGAGTGAGCAGGATATCTTCGTTCCCTTTCTTTGCATAGAGAAGGGTATTTGTATTAGCAAAGTGTTTATAGTAAAGTAAGGTTTCTTCATCCGGACTGAAGCCAAATAAATACGTCGCTGCGTCTTTTCCCGCGAGTATCAGCCTCTCCTGTCCTGATTCTAAATCTAAACAATAGGAATTTAGAAAGGTAGGATTTCCTCTGGATGTCGTGTAATAGAGCTTTTTACTGTCATTCGATAATTTTGGCATGAAATTACGTGTATTTTCATGATGGACGATTTCCTTCATTGTCCCGCCATTCAAAGGAATCCCGTAAAACTGGGTATTTTCATTACCGTCTTGATCGAAACCAGCAATTATAAACCGGCTCTTCTTATCATATATCAGCTCTTGGCAGCTCTGATCAATGGTTGTAAGCGGATAAGGAAAGGAGTTTGGCAAATCCATTCCCCATAAATTATACTTGCCGCTCAAATTGGTACTGAAAACCAGATGTTTTTCATCTGGACTTACAGCAAAAGCAGCAATGGAAAAGGTTCGTAAAAATTGCTCAACATCAGGTTTCGGAAAAGTGATCATCATTGGCAGCCCCTCACATTATAAAATATTAAGAAAAATCTGCAATTAACTATACCATATTTTTCCTTATAGGTATACGTATACCTTCAGTTTATGGAAGTAGAATTCTAGTTCATTATTCTGGTATAAAACTTATATAACTATTTTTACTAAGCCTCTAATCGGGAATAAACGTTTCTTCCGATGCATGCTAATTATTAAGTCATCGGGGCATCGTTTTGTCATCCGATAGAATGATGGAATTGGTATGTTCAAATACGAAAAAAGCTTAAGGGCACTGGGCTCTTAAGCTTTTTAAGCATCAATCGATATATCTTCTTGCTCCTGCATATTCCTCTCCGTATCCAGATGTTTTTATTTCATCTATCCTTACATGTGTCGAGCTGTTTGGCGAATGGATCATTTTGCCGTCACCAATATATATTCCGACATGGTGGACCTTTCCTGTCCCTTTATCATAGGCAAAAAATAGTAGATCACCTGGTTGAAGGTTTTCTTGCTCCACCTTTTTACCATATTGCGCTTGAATGGATGAGTCCCTTGGAATCGTTATTCCATTAGCATGGTACATTGTATAGGTAAATCCAGAACAGTCAAATCCAAATCCGGACATTCCAGCCCATAGGTATGGAAGCCCTAAAAATCCCTTTCCTGTTTCAACGATGTCCTTACCGGTTGGAGCTGGTATTTGATTTTCATTTTGGTAGATTGAAACATCCTCCTTTTCTATCCATTTTACTCCATTACTCGGTGTCATCACCTTCACTTTATCCTTTTTAACCTGCAATAGCGGGAGGCGGGTATCGAAGCTGACCTCCATGAATTTTGACCGAAGTTTTGAGCTCGAATAAAGCCAAGTCTTCGGAGCATTTACAAGGGCAAATCCCCGCTTAAATTGCTTCTCAAAAGAATTTCCGTCTTTTAATTGTGCCTTTGGCATCCATCCTGGATAACCAATATCATTTCGGGGCGTCGGTTGATTGGAAACGGCTACTTTCACCCATTCACCCCGTTCTTCTAAAATCGTCACTTTTGAACCATATAAAGCTTGTGTTTCCAGGTTACCTACAAGCCCTAGCTTGTCTTCATAATTCAACGAGCCGATCCAGGCATTCAAATCAACGGGATTCGATGCAGAAGGAGCATCGATATCCCTTAATGATCCCGACTCCGTCCAAAGAGTGGCCACAGCTACATCTACATAGGCAATTCTCTCCTTCTCTCTTGAACTAGCTTCATTGGGACTGAAAACTAAAATACCGAGAGTAAATAAAGATAGCACCACAACTGTTAACTTTTTCAAAAAAATCACCCTTTCGAAATAGTTTTTATTGAGTAAATGAGGATTTCCTCTTGACTCCTAGTCCAGGTTTATCAGCAATGAGAAGTTGATCTTTCATAAATTGAATGCCTTCAAATGGTTCATTCTTAATCCATAATGGTGCATCTAAATCAATCTTCGTTATATTAGGATGGGCGGTTGCCAGATGAGCTGCGGCTGCTACACTCACGGTCGATTCCATCATACTCCCGATCATGCATTCCACCCCTGCTGCTTCCGCCATATCTGCGATTTGAAGTGCACGTCGAATTCCTCCTGTTTTCATTAATTTAATAT
>NZ_JBHVQU010000415.1:0-2196 GCF_042886655.1 Peribacillus sp. NPDC058002
ATATTGAGTAATTCCCTTTGCCGTTTCACCACGATCCAGCATGGAAGATAGGTCGTGTTCAAAATCCACTTTATCAAGGCCTGTTACATCGATTTCAACAAGTTGAATTTTCTTCCGAGTCCGTTCAGGCAATTTCGCCGTACCATTTTCCATACTTTCCATATCAATATCAAATAAATATATGGAGTTGCATCTAGTCGCCAGATACTCTAAATCCAAATCATCGCAATTGCCTGCACCAACGATAGCCACTTTATCTGCGAACGCTTTTTTCGAAAAAACGGCATCGAATAGTCCTGTAACTTGTAGACGATGCTGTTGCCACCTCAAGTTTCTGTATTCATCCCGATTATGATTCATTTTTCTTTGATACATTTCCAAGTCAATCTCTCCCTTTAGGGTACTAACGATTTATTTATTGTAACAAAGTATCCCGATATTTTGGAGGGCAGGCAATTTAGATTTGGCACCGGGAAAAGATCGGCTCAATTTCCATAGTAAAATGAGCGATAACAATGTTAGAATAATATGGTAATTATTGATAAGTAGCAGAGATTACAGGAGGGTGTTCCTTGAGTAAAACAAAAAAGATTTTACTTACTTTACTAGGTATTTTTTCAATCATCGTCGCCGGAGTGGTGATACTTTTGTTTTCATTCACGCAGAGTATGAAAGCAGATCCCGCTAAAGAAAAGAAGATCCGGGATCAAGCTGAACGATATTTAAGGAAAACTTTTGATGACGGAACCGAAATATATGATGTCCTATACGACAATATGGGAAACCGGGGCAATTTTGAATACGCAGCTAAAGTGAAACATGAAAAATATGATACTCAATTTCTAGTTTTCTTTAATGAGGAAACAGGGGAAATGGAGGATACATTCATATCAGATAAATGGCAGGATGATGCAGAAAAAGAAATAAGGCCTTATGTTGAAAAAGAACTTGGTGACGTATTGACTTCCAAAGAAATGGGAGATATTGCAGAGAGTGATGAGTGGAAGGAGATTCAGGAAGAAATAGGCGATCATAATCAATTACTCTTGGTCTTTGATGAGGAGATCGGGAAAGAATTGAAGATTGATCCGAATAAACCTGCCAGCTATAAAGATTACGAAGTGTCCCCAACCATTCGGATAACCCTTTCACGTAAGAAACAGGACGCAGATGAAGGCCGCTTCACCAAAATTATCAATGCCCTAATAAAAGATGGCATTCTTAAACATGGAAATATGATTGTAGAATATATTAGTGCCAATGGTGTGCCACTTGAAGATGAGGAATGGAGTAAAAAGTTTTAAAACCATCCTATAGTTTAACAGTAAGGTAAAGAGCAGCATTCTAGCCTGCCGCTCTTTACCTTTTTTGTTTACGGGAGACAAACCCTTCAATATGGCATTTTTCTCTAGCAATCTATCCTATTTTTTGGTCGGGAATATTTTTGATTTTGCTGATGGTCTTTTTTTTCATGCCATTTGCCGTTAGTACGCAAACCATACTGAAGATGAATAAACAAAGGAAAAAGATCCAAGCTGCACGATAGCTTTCTGTCAAATCATAGATTAAACCCGAAACGATCACTCCCAATGAACCTGCTGCCACAAAAAATACTTGCACGATGCCAAAGATGGAGCCGAAGTCTTTCTTTCCAAAGATATCATTTGTCATGAAGGGAGGCCCTAGGGTGGATATCACTATGCTAAAGCCAAACGCGATGGCGAATAGGAATGCGAATGCCTGTGTTTTCGCTAACAATAGTGCTGCCATTGCGATTGTCATGCAAATCCCTACATAAATGGCACCGCCAGCCGTACCGAACTTATCCAATACAGCTCCTAGAATCAATTTCCCTACCGTATTTGCCAAAGATAGTATTCCGAAAATGGTTCCTGCAAAGATGGCTGGATGCCCTATGTCGATCAGATATGCCGGGATATGCATTTGCACCCCTCCTGCAACCAATGCAAAACAAACGATTCCCAGGACGAAAATCCAAAACATTGCCGTCTTCTTTGCTTCTCTCATCGTTAAGCCCTTCTGTTCAGATTCCACAGTCGTTTCGGCCATTTCCATGTTGTCAGAGCCCAGTGGAACAAGCCCCTTTTCCGCGGGACTTTTCTTTGCAAATAGTAAAACCAAGGGTAATGTTAAGACAATTATCAGTATCCCTGCTATTACGTAGGCTGTTCTCCA
>NZ_JBHVQU010000416.1:0-2184 GCF_042886655.1 Peribacillus sp. NPDC058002
CCCTATTTCCTTGTCCATATGCCTCATCCACTCTTATTTTTAAAACAAAAAAAGAGACTGCATTAAAGTCTCTTTTTGTAAACAACAAGGGCCAGGGTTAGTCTCATCCTGATCTATTAGATTGAAGAAATCTGTGACACTTTTTCCGAATACCTGGCTAGCCAAGATCCCACGACGTTTGCTTTGATGAGGCTTGGCAGACAGTCGGCGGAAAGGGAGGGATTTCTTGAAGGACTTTGAACGTTTTTAAAGAAAAAAACTGCAGGCATACTAAATTATTTCGAGTTTGCCTGCAGTCAGAGACATCATTGAGTCTCTTTGTTCTTTATATTAAAGTTGAGTTCCTTCTATTATATTCGTTTCGCACCAATATACTTTGGCTTCCAATAACTATTATTGGTTTTAGCGTATGAAACTCCTTTAGATGATGATGAGTGTATGAATTCATTGTTTCCTATGTATATAGCCACATGTGTAGGTTTTTTCGCTTTATTTGGTGCAAAAAACAGTAAGTCACCTTTTTGCAGACTTTTAACTTTCTTTCCTTTTTTATAGATGTCAGCAGCGGTTCTTGGTAAATTCTTACCAGCCTTTTGATATGAATACTTCACTAAACCGGAGCAATCAAATCCTGAAGAAGAAATGCCTCCCATTTTATATTTTGTGCCTAATTCACTTTTAGCCACTTTAATCGCTTTTGTATGATATGAAGCAGCTTCCACTGGGTTCCCAGCAAAAGATGCGGTTACAAGCATGATAGCCAATGACAATCCGACGACAATTTTCTTAAACAAATTATTTTACCCCCTGATGTGATTTGCTAAACTTAATATACTAGAAAAGGTATATCACTCGCATCACAGAATCTTTACAAATTTGTTACATTTAGTAGATTCAGGAAGAATGACCATATAAAACATAAAAAAAAGTCGAATCAAGTGTCCCTTCAATTTAAAGTTACTCTACCTCATAGAAAAAACAGTGGTAAGGAAACCACTGTCAAAATTCTTTTGAGAAAAATGGAAGAAATAACTTTACCCCACGTTTGTTAAAAGGTAAACATTTCAAATCTGCAATTAAATGACTTATGTATCCTAATAAACAAGTAGTGAAAATTCCGTCAATCCCCATAAAGGCTTCGAATTGATGGGCAATGATGCCAAAGAAAGCGATACCTGCAATCGAATGTGTATAACTTCTATGTGGTGTAAACGAAGCTACGATAATATAAACTCCTAACAGCCACAGCCAGCTTTCCTGCAAGGATAAACCGCCCCCTAAAACCGCTAATCCAGTCAAGGTCAACATATGCCTTTGTCTGATGAAAGAGGAAATGATGATGATTCCGATTCCTGCCCCTACACCGATCCATTTTTCCGTTTCAGAGCCTTCCAAAAGACTATAAATGATCATTAGTATCCCAATCGTTTGTGCTATCGTTCGAATAAACTTATGTGAAAAAGTAATCCTATTACTTAACTTCCCATCAATATCCATATCGGGCATAAGGCCTGAAACTCCCCCAATGCCAACCAAGAATAAAGTGGTGGTTGGATCTGTTTGAAGCGTGTTTGCCGTCAAGAATCCAACTGTTGCCCCTAATGCCATGTGTGCTGTACCGTTCACTGTCTCTCTCCTGTCCCACTAAGAAGTAATCTCTGTTCCCAAGAAACGAATGTTTGTTCGAATCTCTGTATTCTAACTATACAATATTTTTGGGGGAATTTCTTTATTTTTTATAAAAAAGCCTTAGTAACCAATAATTTGAGCTTGAAAATCCCTCATTCTAAATTAAAATCACTTCTTCCAGAAAGTCTTTAATAGCTTTTTTAAGTAATTTTCATCACTTAAAACCGCAAAATATTTTTCTATAAATTGTAGTTTTTCATGAAATTTTATCCATCATATGAATATACTAATCTATAAGGGGAGTGATTCAGATAGCTTTTTTAAATGCCTTCAATAATTTTAAAAATGGGAAAAAGTCCAAGAAAATAAAGAACATGGATTTTCGGGAACAACACGTAAAGAAATCGTCTGAGCTCATCGGGAATAATGAAATTGTCCAAAATATAATTAACAATCACCTTTCCAAAAAAAATAACCACTTGTAGGGTGGTTTTTTTAATTATTATGGGAGATCGTTTCATTCTTTTCCAGCTTCTCACTCGCATCGTAAATATC
>NZ_JBHVQU010000417.1:0-2174 GCF_042886655.1 Peribacillus sp. NPDC058002
GGGCCATCAAAGGCGGCAGCGCCATCTACAAAACCGCCAAAGGACTCAACGCAGCGAACCACGCGCTCGATGCCTATAAAACGACAAAAGGCTTTAGCCTCCTTCAGAAAACCGAATACGGGATATACGGACTCCTCGCAGCCAACGGCCTCTTTGAGGCGGCCACCGGCAAAGACATGTTCGGCAACCAGCTAACCGAGGAACAGCGCCAGAACGGGCTGTTGATGGCACTCGGAATCGGCGGTGTGGCAGGTGCGGCCAAAGTCGCCGATAAAGTGGCGAGTGGTACAAAGTTCGTCCCATACAGCAAGGAATTTGCGCAAAGGCAGGTTCAGAAGGCAAAAGTATTCGGCCGGCAAATCGGCAATGTGGAAGTACCTCTTCGTATCAGGGTCGAAGAGTTAGCCACGGCGTATGGAAACAACTACAAGCATGTCACTTTTGATAAAACGACTATTAAGGATATAGTACAGAAGTTTGCGGTGAAGAGTGATGGTGGTAAGGTTACGGGTATAGTATACCATGTCCAAAGAATCTCAGAAATAGAAGTCAAGTTCAAGCAAAATCCTAATCACAATGCAGAAGAATTCACAAGACAGTTAAAAGACCAAGAAAAAGGGTTGAATGGTTTAACTATTGAAGAGTATTTAAAGAATAGAGAAAGATATATAGAAGAAGGAAGAGCTTTAGAAGGGAATGCAGCTCAAAAGGCTGCAAGAGTAAAAGCTTATTTAGATAAAGTTGATGAGTTAAGGGAGACAGGCTTATCTAGAAAAGAATCAGAAAAGCAGGCTACGGTATGGATAAATGAACAGGCTGCGTTACATAATCCAGATCAAATAGCTGGTGGCAATCCACTTGATATTGGTGGAATGGGAGATAAAAGGGTTAATTCATCCCTTGGTTCGCAATGGAGATATAGAATTGATGTTATAGATGAACAAATAAAATCTGTTGCAGCTAGTATGACGCAAGTGGATAAAAAGTCAATATACTTAAATGTGAAATTAATACAATGAAATAGAGGTGACTATAAAAATGTCAACTACCATTTTTGATAACTTTAAATTATTTGAAAAAGCACAAGCAGAAACTATTAATAATTTTTATGGTTATATACCTGAACAAGTATTAGAAGTGTGGAAGATATATGGTTTTGGTAGTATATTAAACGGGTATTTAAATATCGTTAACCCAGAAGAGTATCAGGAACTATTAAAGGATGTATATGTAAGAAACGAGGATGCTCTAGTTTTGTTTACTACATCAATGGGGGATCTAGTTGTTTGGGAAGATAATAAATATTTAATTTTACTTAATTTTAGAAAGGGTGAAATTAAAGGGATATCGTCCGGTTTTAAATACTTCTTTCCTGATTTAGAGGATGAATCATTTTACCAAGAAATATTAGAATGGAATCCTTATCCTGAAGCAGTTGATAAATATGGAGAGCCAGATTTTGATGAATGCTTTGGTTTTACCCCTCTGCTTGGATTAGGTGGACCCGAGAAAGTGGAAAACTTGAAAAAGGTGAAACTTATTGAGCATATTTATCTGATTGCTCAATTCATGGGACCAATCGAATAAGGGAGAACCAATCAAGTTGAAAAGATTATAATTATGAAGATCTATCAGATTCAGATAATCACGAAAGAAGGGTTATTTGTGAATATACTTGCTTGGGTCTTTTACCTGAATCTGAATATGATAAGAATATTTTAGAAGAATACCTTAAGAATGAATATTGGAGGACAAGAAGAGTTTGTTCTTTTTGTATGACCTTAACGCAAAAGTTAAGGTCTTTTGTCTTTTCATTGTTGAAATATGAAAATATATCATTTTACGTCATATCTGGCTCCTCCGATGATAGGTTGTAAGGACTTAAAATCATACAGATTTATTTACAGCAAGGAATTCAAAGGCAGGTTCAGTACGCAAAAGCTTCAATAACAGACATAGCGAGATCAGGAAAAACCACGTTAAAAAATATAGGTGAAGCAATCGGTAAAAAAGAAATCCCTAAACGGATAAGTATGGAACAAGTCTCCCTCGCAGGAGGACCAACCCTTCGCCAGGTTATGATGGAAAAGCAGACAATTAAGGAAGCCTATCAGAAATTTACGGTGAAGGATAGCAAAGTAGAGGGTGTTTCAGGGGAGAGTATTCCTAAGGGC
>NZ_JBHVQU010000418.1:0-2171 GCF_042886655.1 Peribacillus sp. NPDC058002
GCTACAAAAGAGAAAATTGAAAAAGCAGTGGACTCTCTTGTGAAAAAAGGCGATATCTCAAAAGAAGACTCCAAGGTTCTTATTAAGCAATGGGTCGAAAAAGGGGAACAAGCCCAAAAGCAGCTGGATGATTCCGTCAAGGCCAAAGTCAACCAAGCGCTCAATGGCCTAAACTTGGCAACTAAAGAAGAAGTTCAGGAATTGGAGCGCCGTATCGCGATTTTGGAAAAACAGAACCAAAACATACAATCCTGATCAGGAGGTACTTGAATGTTTCGCAAGCGACTGAAACACGCACATCGTTACCAAGAAATCATTAATGCCTTCTTGAAAAATGGTTTTGGTTACTTCATCTATCGTCTGGGATTATCCGAGAGCAAAGCTGCATCGAAACTCCAACCTGATGAAAACCTGAACCTCCGCTCCATTGGGGAGAGGCTGCATACGATATTACAAAGCTTGGGACCTACATTCATAAAACTTGGTCAGATTGCAAGTACGAGGCGTGATTTCGTTCCTGAAGAAATCGTCCGCGAACTTGAAAAGCTACAGGACCAAGTCACCCCCTTTCCATTTGAGAGGGTTCGCAAAATTGTCGAAGCCGAATTGGGTGATTCTTTGGAAAACCTTTTTCTTGAATTTCATGAAACCCCACTGGCAACCGCTTCGATCGGTCAGGTCCACACGGCACGGCTTCCATCACAGGAAGTCGTAGCAATCAAAGTGCAGCGGCCCGATATCCTGCCGATTGTGGAAACGGATTTGGAAATTCTCGATGATTTGGCAAGACTAATGGAAGCACGCATATCTTGGGCAAGACGCTACCAAATCAGAAAAATGATTGATGAATTCGCTAAATCACTCCGTGCAGAACTCGATTATAACTCCGAGGGTCGAAACGGGGAAAGAATAGCCAAGCAATTCATCGATGATCAAGGGTTTAAGGTACCAAGGATCCATTGGGAATTTTCCACAAAAAGGGTCCTGACGATGGATTTCATTCAAGGAATTAAGATCAATCATTATAAACAGCTTGATGATGAAGGTTATGATCGCCGGAAAATCGCGGAAAGATTAGCGAATTCCATGCTTCAGCAAATATTGATCGATGGCTTCTACCACGGCGATCCCCACCCTGGCAATATCATCATTTTGCCAGGGAATGTCGTCGCACTTATGGATTTCGGAATGGTGGGACGGTTGGAGGAAGAGACGAAGTTTCAGTTCGCCTCGCTTGTCATCAATTTGAAACGCGGCAGCACCAATGGATTGATCAAGACGCTTTCAGAGATGGGCCTCCTGACGGACGAAATCGACATGGCCCCATTAAGAGGGGATATCGATGAACTTCGAAATAAATATTATGATATCCCATTGAGCCAAATCAGCCTAGGCGGAGCTGTCAATGACCTGTTCACGGTTGCCAATCGGCATCAAGTCCAAATCCCTCCCGAATTCACGATGCTCGGCAAGGCTTTGCTTACCATGGAGGCCATTGTCGAAGGATTAGATCCGAATTTCAGCATTATGAAGGCAGCTGAACCTTTTGGAGAAAGGCTTTTTAAGGAACGCTACAACCCCAAGAACATTGCGAAGAACGCCTGGAATCAATTCATCGAGTCTGCTGAAGCCATTGCCGAATTGCCAAAGGATATCAGGGAAGTGACAGGTATCATTAAAAAAGGAAAATTACGGCTTGATATCAACATTCCCGAACTCCAAGTGTTTTTACATAAGCTTGATCAAATCTCGAACCGGCTGTCTTTCAGCATTATCCTGCTAGCATTCAGTATAATCATGGTCGGTCTCATTATCGGCTCTGCAATAGGCGGGGAAACCTTGATCCTATGGAAGATACCGGTTATCGAGATTGGATTTGTCGTTGCAACCCTAATGTTCTTACTTATGCTCTACACCATTTTCAGATCCGGAAAAATGTAAACTTACGAAAAATGGGTTCGGATTGATTCCCGAACCATGATTTTAAAACATGACTAGGGTATCACCCATGTTTTTACTGTTATATAAATGAAACCCTCGTTTAATTGAAGAAGATGTAACGATACACCTGTTGAGGCTTAGCTCAACCCGAGGAAAAGAAGCTGATTTCTTAAGGCTCCTTTCGTAAAGATTGTTGTTTTTAAAAACTAAACGATTTAAGGTTGATTGGA
>NZ_JBHVQU010000419.1:0-2165 GCF_042886655.1 Peribacillus sp. NPDC058002
GGCTTACAGGCACAAGTATTAAACCTCCTTCCAGAGGAAGAAAGAAAAATGCTACAACAGCAATTAGAAATTATAGTAAATACCCGTTACTCAATTAATGAGGAAGAAATCACGAAGAATGTAGCTGCATTATCAGCACCAGTATTCGGTGCTAAAGGAAAAGTCATTGGAGCTATTTCCATTTCCGGGCCTGTCTTTCGCTGGAATAAGGAATCGATGGAACAACATATCTCTTTATTGCTAAAAACGGCTGAAAGTATTTCAAAATCCTTATATTAAATTGATTTGGGTCGGATGATCCCGTTATTAAAAAATCTCTTCAGATAGGTTTCTGAAGAGATTTTTTAGTTTATTCGTGACGGCGGGTTTGAACTAAAACTACTATCACTGCTTAAAGGTATCTTCTGAATATATGAAGAAGTTACTCTTTATCTTCTTTACATGTTCATCTATTATTTTACTAACAAAATTCCGTCGGCAATCGGGCGTTCACCTGTTGCGTCAGATGGTCTTGTGACTCGGTCAGCCCCAACTGTCATGGTCGTCGATCCGCCGCCGTCAAGATTGATGGCATCTACGGCTCCTAATGACTTCATGACTTTTGCACTTTCTTCAAAATTTGCCCCCACACTCCATCCGGGTGCGCGCCCATTTATGGTGACAAATAATAGATTTCCATTCTCTTTTATTCCTGCAAGCGTTCTCGGATTACGACGTTCCCCAAAACGATAATAAAACCCAGGATCTTCTTCCCAGTGAAATCCTTCCTCTACGGCATTAATGGAAATTTCTCCGTTTTCCAATAATCGAGGACCTCCGTTAATCATGCTAGTGGTTTGGTCCAATTTTAATGGCTTTCCATCCCCGATGATTTCACTTTTCACCTGAATCTTCATTCCTTGTTGGGCATGGTCACGAAGCCAATCTGCCGCTTCCCCCGTTCCTGCAAGAACAGAACCGCTGCTTGGAATCATTCCCCCACGATGGTTACGGATTTCCGCCACTTCCCCGGCATGATTCACTACCACTTCCACACCATCGCCCGATTCCGTCTTTTCTCCAAATACGGATGTATATTGGATAAGCTCACTTTCATCCATACAAGTATAATCATGTTTCGGCCGTTCTGTTGTCGTATCCCCTCCAACACCGCCACAATTGCGGATCAATCCCGGCTTACGATTTAATCCATCCACTTCCCTAACCGCACCATCGGATGAAGTAGCCTGAATGGACGTGGAAACAGATGCAATGTTTGCCTTCTCTTCAACAGAAGATAAAATCAGAGCTGAACGGCCATTTATCGCCTCACTGACAAGTTGACCTTTGCTGGCGAATATACCGGCAGGATCGCCTGGTGTTCCATCCTTGGCTCCAACAACAAAGTATCCAGCATTAATTCCTGCAATAGCATCATTTCTATCAGCCATTTGGCTCAATGTTTCTTTTCCTATCACTGCGTCATTTGCTAATTCAGGCACCACTTGCCCTTGAAATCGATCCTTATCCACTTCAAGTACGTTCACTACCCAAGGTCCTGTTGTTTTCTCACCATCTTCACCCGTATACACAGTCCGTAGACCCGAATATCCCTTACCCGATAACTTGTTTCTCATTCCGGCTGCATCCGCTTCCTGCTGATATTGGCCGATGCGAACAATGTATCCAAGTGGACCTTTTTCCCGGTCATCCAAGGCCCGATCCGGTTCCCTTATAATGCGGGCATTTTTGAAACCGTCTCTCTTTAAACCTCCCAACAATAGCTTTGCCTGCTTCTGTGTTTCTACAAATGCCACATCCACTGTGAAATAGTCTTTAGAAGATGTTTCACCACGATTGATTTTGGTATACGTCAATCCAGGCGCTGGATTCATGGAAGTTCTTCGCTCATGCAAATAAGACGTTCCCAGCGGAAGCTCATGATTTTTCATTTTTACCTGTGATTGAACATTCAATTCTGCTTGAACTGGAGTTTCAGGAATCCCATTTACAATCATCAATGACGCTAGACTAATAGCGGCGATAGGCAAAATTGGCTTTTTCCATATTCTTTTCATATTTTTCCTCCAATAAAGTTATGTCCTCCTTTAACTTTATTGTCTAAATGTGATGGAAAATTAAAAAGACTATTATATTACAGTCAATTTTAAGTGAACAAAAATGAG
>NZ_JBHVQU010000420.1:0-2161 GCF_042886655.1 Peribacillus sp. NPDC058002
TCGCACTTGCGCTCCAATCAACCTTAAATCGTTTAGTTTTTAAAAACAACAATCTATACGAAAAGAGCCAAACAAAAAGAACACCTCATGATGGTGTTCTCTGCAAGTTTAAAAATCGGAGAGTACCTACAATCCGCTAAAACGCTTCCATTAATGGTCAAAATAATCGGCCGGCCATCATTATCTTCAAGGATTCCTGTCATGATTTTTAAAATCAAGAATAGCAATTACAAACATGCCAAAGCTTAGCATTAGGGAAATAACTTCGAAAGTACCCATTCATACATCGCCTCCTTATATCCAGCTTTTCCTGATCAGAGATTGTCCTATACAAGAAAAAGATGAAGCGGTGGCTTTTAAAAGGGTATTTTGCATTAATAACAAAAAAGAGCAACCCAAGTTAGAATATGCCCACGTAATAATCATATTCCTTAGAAACAAAAGTACATGTTTATTGGAACGACTTCAATCTAAACTCTTTATTGACAATAAGCTCTTGATTTCCGCTTCTGCTATCGAGTTTTTTTTTGAGCCTCTTCATATACACTCATACACTTTGCTCCTGTTTTAGATATGAGTTTTATTATGTTGGTCCAAAGTTTAAGTCATTACTTACCTTTTAATAAGGTCGAACAACTTCTCCATATTTTCCCTCCTTTCTGTTCTCGCTTGGATGGCCTGATCAATGGTAACTGTGATAAAGTGACATTTCGATAAAGGTCTAGATTGAGAAATTAAATCTAAATCTTGGCTTATGACTGTGCCTATTGTGACAAAACCACCACCTGTCATTGCATCATTAAGTAAAACAATCAGTTCTTCCTCATTTGTAAACATAACAGATCCTATAGGATACGCAAAATCAACTACATTCGAAAAACTAGTTCCTGCACCGAATGGTGGAAATTGCTCAGTGAATGTCACACTTGGGCCAGTATATCGGTAAGCGACCCGGTTGGATTCATGCGAAACGATCCATTCCGAATTGAGGAAAGTTTTTAGCCCTTGATCGCTCAACAAGTAACCTGATAACCCCATCGTGACACGTAATTCTTGAAAGTCATCAAAGGTTGGGACGAATTCTAGTGGAATAGATTTACCAACCTGTTTTGATGCTCCTGGCAGTGGTTCATTAATCTGTATTCTATCGCCTACAGCTAACTTTCTGCCATCAAAGCCCCCAATCTGGCTTAGTTCATAGGTTGATTTACTACCTAAAACATCTTGAACCTTTATGCCACCAGAGATACTTAAATAGCTTTTCACCCCCTGTTGGCAAGCTTTTATCGTTAAGATGTCTCCTTCTTTTACTTGATGGGTTTCCCAGAAAGATAAGCGTTGGTGATTTAAGTATGCTTCCATTGGAGCACCTGTAAGGGCGATAATTAAATTTCTATGAATTTCAAACTTTCCCCCTAATAATGTCATCTCAAGTGATGCAAACTCAGCTGGATTTCCTACTAGAAGGTTTCCAATAATAAATGAATATTTATCAGCTGCTCCTGATGGCGGTACACCCAGATGATACTTCCCGACGCGTCCCATATCCTGTACCGTGGTCCATAACCCAGGCTCCTTAATTTCTATCATTTAAAAACCCTCCATGAGCTCATCGATATATTTTTTTCCTTTTTGTACATATTCAAGTGGCGAAAGATCAATTTCTTTTACTTTATTAATATATGTTCCAGCACTTACATTGCTTTCGATCTCATTATATTCAGATTCCTTAACAGGACGATACTTCCATATATCTCCGGGTCTTGCCAAAAAAGAAGTCTCTTCTAAAGGGTTTATTTTATCTACTAAAGGGATAGCTGATCGTCCTATTAGTTGATAGCTTCCTGGTCCATTGACTGGATAAATCACATTGAACGCACCACCTATACCAATGCTTCTTTCCGGCGTTTCTGTACGGGGACTATAATATTTTGGTGCTTGAATGATCTCATTTGGCTTTAATCCAAGCGGAAAATGCCAACCCGTTCCAGGCAGAAATCCAACCATCGTAATTAAATAGGGTGTCTCTGAATGAGTTTCAATAAATGATTCTTTGTCTGTAAACCCATTTACTTTCATCACATATTCAAAATCTGTTAAGTCAGGGGCCGGGTGTCTGTTATTTTTAATAATTGAATATTGTCTTGTATATGTATCTTCT
>NZ_JBHVQU010000421.1:0-2158 GCF_042886655.1 Peribacillus sp. NPDC058002
TCCAAGTTGGATCATGGTAATCTCTAACTTGGCCATGTTTTGAATGAATTTATTTAATAACATTAATGCAGCGTAAAATGCAGCTGCAACTAATCCAAAAAAGATCCCAAGCAGATCACCTTCTCCAGATGCACTTATGCCATTTCCAACAATCAATAACATACCTAATATCGCAAGACCAATACAAACAATCTTTTTGATAGGTAATTTTTCCTTAAGGATAATTGGTGAGAGAACCATGACAAACACAGGTGCAAAGTAATACCCTAATGTTGCGTTAGTGATTGTTGTATAATCGTAAGATTGATAGAGAAAAATCCAATTCCCTCCTAATGCAATACCAGAAAGAAATAGGGTGGAAGCATTAGTTTTCACTGATTTCCACGAAATGGAATTTTTCAACATAAAAAATACGAACATTAAAAATAGACATCCGATTGAACTACTTAGTAAAGCTGTTTCACTCGAAGATAAATCAATGTATCTTTGCACTAAACCGATCGTACCAAAGATTATCATTGATAATATAAACTGAATGTTAGATTTCATCGTCTACTCCTTCGAATCTGCGAAACAGCTTATATTTCGCAGATTCTTAATCTGTTTTTAATATAAGCTTATTCAGTACGGTTTTAACAAATGGAGTAAACGGTGGTGGCGGTGATGTTGAAAATGGCTTCCAAGTGTTTAATTTTGTATTTGATAATGGCATCATAATTCCCCCCATTTTTTCTATTAATAGATTTTGAAAGTGACAAGTTAAGCATTCCTTCATATAAAGCTGCAATGACAGAAGCTAGGTTGCCTTGTCATTGCTTTAGAAGATGTTGTTCTTGCTTTAATTCATGATGTAAGACCTCACCAATACGTTTTATACCTTCCCTAATTTGTTCTTTCGTTGTATTCGAGTAATTTAGCCGTAATGTGTTCTTTTGTGTACCATTTGGAAAAAATGGAATACCAGGAACAATGGCCACATTATTTTTCAAGCACTCCACAAAGATTTTACTTGAATCAACAGAAGCAGGAAGCTCCACCCAAATAAATAACCCGCCTTCCGGATTGCTGTAGGAGATGTTTTCAGGGAAAAATTGATCGATGCAGGAAATCATCGTTATGCATCTTTCTTTGTATACGGCTTTAATATTTTCAATATGAGCCTCTATATCATAAAGTTCCATATATTTAGCCGTGATCTGCTGTGCAAAGCTGTCAGTGTGTAAGTCTGCTATCTGCTTAAATGCCACGTATTTTTCAATAAATACTTCATCCGCACAAATCCAGCCAAGCCGAAGTCCCGGTGTGAAGATTTTCGAAAAGGTGCTCAGATAAATGACACGGCCTTCTGTATCAAAATATTTTACTGGCGGAAGGGCAGTTCCAGAAAACCGGATAGCTCCGTACGGATTATCTTCCAAAATCAAAACATCATACTGGCTGGCGAGCTCGATCATCCTTTTTCTTCTTTCAAGCTTGAGCGTTCGGCCTGTCGGGTTTTGAAAATCGGGAATGGTATAAATGAATTTTGCCTGGGGATTCTCCTGAAGCCGTTTCTCCAGTGCGTCCATCATCATGCCGTCTTCATCCATCTCTACTTCTACAAAGTTGGCATTGTATACTTTAAAGGCATTGACCGCAGCCAGGTATGTAGGGCTTTCGCAAATGATGGTATCCCCTTCGTCAAGAAAGAGCTTTCCTGTCAGGTCAATAGCTTGCTGGGACCCTGATGTAATCACGATTTGCTGTAAATGGGCTTGAATACCGATCGCATCCATCCGCTTAATGATCGCGTTTCTAAGCGGGATAAATCCTTCTGTTGTACTGTATTGAAGGGAAGCAGGGCCATCTTCTTTAAGAACGGCTTCACATGCCACATTCAGTTCCACCATGGGAAACAGTTCCGGAGCCGGGAGACCTCCTGCAAAAGAAATCACTTCTGGCCGTTCTGTGACCTTTAAGATTTCACGCGTTTCAGAAGATCTAACCAAACTAGCTCTCTTTGCAAATTTGTTGTGCATTTCTAAATGCTCCTTTTAATCATATTGTTTAACAATCATTAGCTGTTTCGTTTTCTTTACTGTATCGAGGCATGATATCCTGCCGATAAATTTGAATTATCATAACACGTACATAAAAAACCATACAATATTATAATTGT
>NZ_JBHVQU010000422.1:0-2154 GCF_042886655.1 Peribacillus sp. NPDC058002
CGTATATGGAGTTGCTGAATACTAAAAATCATCAATAAAAGGAGTGTTAATTGTGTATGATTTCGCAATTGTTGGCGGAGGAATTGTAGGATTATCGACAGGAATGGCACTTTACCAGCGTTTTCCTAATGCTAAAGTGGTGGTCATTGAAAAAGAGGCTGTTGTTGCAGATCATCAAACGGGACATAACAGCGGCGTCATTCATTCAGGAATTTATTATAAACCGGGCAGTTTCAAGGCACGGTTTGCCCGTCAAGGAAGCAAATCAATGACGGAATTCTGCCGGTCGCATGGAATTGAACATGATATTTGCGGAAAGGTCATTGTTGCAACAAAGCCAGAAGAGTTACCCCTTTTAGATGATTTATATTCCCGCGGTTTGCAAAATGAACTGGCAATACAAAGAATCGGTGTGGATGAGTTAAAGGAAATCGAACCACATGTCAATGGGCTTGGTGCGATTCGCGTCCCGCAAGCCGGCATCGTCAATTATCGTCAGGTAAGTGAAAAGATGGCGGATATCATCCGGGGCAACGGCGGTGAAATTAAGCTGAAAACAAAGGTCGAGAAAATCAACGAGGATTTTGATGATGTCATCATCGATACGAACAACGGTACCATTAAAGCAAAAATGGTCATTAATTGCGCAGGGTTGCACAGTGACCGTATCGCAGCAGCAGCTGGGTATAAAACTGATATGAAAATTGTCCCGTTTCGCGGTGAGTATTTTAAACTGAAGCCTGAAAAACGCTTCCTTGTCAATCATTTGATTTATCCGGTACCTAACCCGAAGTTTCCTTTTTTGGGGGTTCATTTTACTCGGATGATTAGCGGTGAAGTAGATGCCGGTCCAAACGCTGTACTAAGTTTCAAACGGGAAGGTTATAAAAAAACGGACTTCAATGCGAAAGATTTAACTGAAGTTTTAAGCTATAAAGGTTTTTGGAAGCTGGCCAGTAAATTCATGAAGGAAGGGATGGAGGAATATGTCCGCTCTTTTAGTAAAAAGCAATTTACGAAAAGCCTGCAGGAGTTGATTCCTGAAATTCAAGAAGATGATTTAATCCCTGCACCTGCTGGAGTACGGGCCCAGGCGTTACAGGATGATGGTAATATGGTGGATGATTTTCATATTATAATGGGGAAACGGACCATCCATGTATGTAATGCACCGTCACCTGCAGCAACAGCCTCGATTGAAATCGGAAAAGAGGTTGTTAACCGCATTCCGGAACAAACACACTTATTGGAAGCAGTATTGACATAATAAAATTCGTTAAAGAGAGAGGAAGACGCCTCATGTTCAATGGTAAAACAATTTTCATTGCAGGTCATGCACGTTTACCTCAAGGGATGGCAGCGAAAAGTGTCTTTGAAACACTGACCATCACTGCAGAAGTCGATGCTAAATATGGGGTTGTCCTGGAAGCTTCCTGTACACTGGCAACAGAGCATGGCAGGGAATTTATTGGGCGTTTATTAAAAGGGATCAGTTTAAATGATGGTGTTGATGACGCGATTGAATCCATCCAATCTTATTATCGGGGAAAAGCGGCTAACGCACTGATTGCTGCCTTGAAAGACCTCGATCTCCATTTTCAGCAAATTAAAGCAGGAGATAAATCGAAACTACCAAGTTAGCAATATGATTTTTCAGAATAATATGTTAAAAAGGTTGACAATTTTACGAAAAAACGTTTTAATGGAATTAAGCCAATATTATGACATTAACACCTTTGGAAAATACCTTTTCAGAATCGTGTAAAGATCATAATGATTGGAAACAGGAAAAATAAATCATACATAAACTGCATATTCGCTGTGACTCTATTTGCATAGAGCAGTGAAGTGAATATAAGCCAGTTGTACAGTTCGATTCCTATTTTATTTGGGGATCATGTGCGACTGGCTTTTTATATTTCCCGTTAACTTTGTCACCTATATTACAAATAACAGGAGGAATTATTCATGAGCATTGCAGAAAAAAAGAGAGCAAAGTTCGAAAGGAAAACAGAAAAATACGAGGTGAAAGTTCACCCTCAATCCAGCCGTTTATATCATATTGAAATTTCAAAAGAGGCAATTGCCGCTTTTTTAGAAACCGTATCGAAGGATAAACAGTCTGTTCAACATCTGGATTATACACCATATGCT
>NZ_JBHVQU010000423.1:0-2137 GCF_042886655.1 Peribacillus sp. NPDC058002
GCCATATATGGGGTGAAGTTTGCCGCCCAGGTTACGGTTTATATGACCGAGCATTGGGAATCATGTATTTGCTCGGATTATGGGATGCATATGAGGCTACTAAATTAGGTGAAAAATCATGATTCCCATTCATGAAAACTTATCCAACAGGGTGGCAGTGATCACTGGAGGCAGCGGTGTTTTATGTTCCAAAATGGCGGTGGAATTGGCTCGCCATGGTGTCAAGATAGCTATATTGAACAGAACGGCGGAAAAAGGGCAAGAAGTGGTCGAACTCATTGAACATACTGGGGGGACTGCGATATCCATCGCAGCGGATGTTTTGGATAGGGCCTCATTGGAAAATGCAAAAGGGAAAATATTAGAATCGTTCGGAAGAGTGGATCTATTAATAAATGGAGCGGGAGGCAATCATCCTGATGCCATTACCGCTCCAGAGAAATATGGGGAAGAAACAGAAGGAAAATCCTTCTTTGATTTGGATGAAAATGGTTTCTCCCAGGTTTTTGCCAGTAATTTCTCCGGTACATTTTTGGCGAGTCAGGTTTTTGGGAAAGAGTTATTGCAAGTGGAAGCACCTGTTATAGTAAATGTATCTTCCATGAGTGCCTACGCTCCAATGACTAAAGTACCAGCATATAGTGCTGCCAAAGCTTCGATAAATAATTTTACGATGTGGATGGCTGTTCATTTTGCCGAGGAAGGTTTACGGGTGAATGCCATTGCTCCAGGATTCTTTTTGACGAAGCAAAATCGGGATCTTTTGCTTAATGAAGATGGCAGCCTGACGGCAAGATCTAATAAAATCATTACATCAACACCCATGAAGCGCTTTGGGCAGCCCGAAGATTTACTTGGTACATTGCTTTGGCTTGTTGATGAATCCTATTCGGGCTTTGTCACAGGAATTACGGTACCAGTCGATGGTGGTTTCATGGCATACTCAGGTGTCTGAATCCAGGTCCAATAAAAAGGCAAACAAGTGACCGTGATTAAATTAGTTCCACGGTATGGGATATTGACTTTTTTACTGCATCAGAAGGTGATTGTAAAGCGTTCCTTATTATAATAGAATATTCCTTATATATCTCAGCCATATTGGTATTAGAGATTTGAAACCATACGACAGGAATGAATGAAATGAAAACCATTACAATTACTGATGTCGCCAATCATGCTAAAGTATCAAAAAGCACAGTTTCCCAATACCTTAACAAACGTTACGAATATATGAGTGAAAAAACCAGGAAAAAGATTGAAGCAACAATAGAAGAATTAAACTATCAGCCTAATATAATAGCACGCAGTTTAAAACAAAAATCCACTTTTACCGTCGGGGTAGTGGTTGCCAATATCCTTCATACGTTTTCAACGCAAGTTATTAGAGCTATTGAAAACTACTTTTATGAACAAGGGTTCCATATTATCGTATGCAATGCAGATGACAATCCTGAAAAGGAAAAGAATTATATTGAAATGCTAAGAGCTAAACAGGTGGATGGGATCATCATTTTCCCCACAGGGGACAATCTGGATTTATATCAACGTATGAAGAGTGATCATTTCCCGATTGTTTTCATGGATAGGACGATCGAAGAATTGGATATTGCAACTGTCATGCTCGACAATCACCTTGCTTCCAAGTTAGCGATCGACAGGTTTATTGAAAAGGGTTATGAAACCATTGCAATCATAACCACTTCAATCATACGCGATATCAGTCCTCGTATCGAACGGATCCAAGGGTACAAGGATTCCCTTGCGTCACATGGGATACCATTCAATTCAGACTATATTAAAACAGTGAACGCAGATGAAATCCCGGTTGCACTTTCAGAATTTTTCGAATTGGAAAAGCCGCCTCAAGCCATATTGGCAGGAAATGATATCGTACTTAATGAAGTGTTGCGTTATATGAAACAGCACGAAATAAATATACCTGATGACATGGCGGTAATAGGGATCGATGATGTACCCTATGCCAGTTTCTATACACCGACCATCACTACGGTTAATCAGCCTGCCATTCAAATGGCCAACTTGGCAGCAGAGTTACTGCTTACTCAAATCTATAAAACTGGTAAAGAGGATACTAGCGTCCCTCGCTTGAGACGGACTTTGCTTAAGAGGAATTCTT
>NZ_JBHVQU010000424.1:0-2135 GCF_042886655.1 Peribacillus sp. NPDC058002
GTGTTGATTTATCGTTCCATGAATGGACGCTCAGGGGTACGGATGGGCGGAGGCGGCTGGGATGTGAATATGCTTCAAACAGCAATAGAAGGCGGAAGCTTTATCATTCCTTACGGTGCTGGCGGTCCAGCTCAGTGGTTCGGACTCTTTGCAACGCGACATATGCATGAAACCGGGCTGACCCAGGAACATCTAGGGCATGTATGTTTAGCTTTTTACGAACATGCTCAAAGGAATCCTAAAGCATATTTCCATGGTAAACCACTAACGATGGAGGAATATCTTAAAACGCCATATTTAAGCTATCCATTTAAAAAACATGATTTCTGCCTGGAATCCGATGAAGCAAATGCAATCATTGTCACTTCAGCAGAACGTGCTGAAGGATGCAAGTCCAGGCCGGTATACATCATGGGTCTATCTGCTAGGCAGTGTGTGTCCCATGCACATTATTGGAATGATTTAACGGAAGTGGCTGCAGACTATGTAGCGCCTGAAGTATATAAAATGGCTGGAGTTAGACCTGAAGATATCGACGTTGCATCCATATATGACTGTTATAGCTGGGTTGTTCTTCGGCAGTTGGAGGCTTATGGATTTGCTCCGCGTGGAGAGGTCGGTAATTTTGTAGCCGAAGGAAACCTGCGGATCGGTGGGAAATTACCTTCGAATACCGCAGGAGGAATGCTATCGGAAGGATATACACATGGAATGAATAACGTTTTGGAAATCGTCCGTCAAGTTCGCCACGAATACAAAGGAACCGATCGTCAAGTGGAAAATTGTGAAATCGGAATCTGTACTGGCTGGGCTGGACCTGATGTGGCGGGTGCCATGATTTTAAGAAATTAGGAGGGAACAAAATGGAATACCAAAAACCTATTCCGCTAAAAACACAGGATAATAGTCCATATTGGGATGGCGCAGATCGTCATGAACTGATTCTTCAAAAATGCAATTGCTGTCATCAATATTCCCATCCTCCTGGTCCGAGCTGTGCAAAATGTGGCAGTTCTGAACTTAGCTGGGAAAGCCAAGGCAGCGATATTAACGGTAAAGTCTATTCATATATCGTTTCCTACCGACCCTTTTTACCTGGATTCCAGGATGATTTACCACTAGTGATTGCCATAGTCGAATTAGATATGTTGCCCCAGGTCAAGTTAATCGGAAATATTCTGCATTGTTCACCAGAAGAGATTGAAATGGGTATGCCAGTAAAGATGGTTTGGAAGGATATTACGGATGATCGGTCAATACCGCAATGGATTCAGGTATAGAAGTGTAATTTGCAAGCATTAAAGGAGGAAAGTAATCTATGGATTTTTCGTTTACAACCAAAGAGGAAGAATTCCGTCTTGAATTGAGAGCGTGGCTTGAAGAAAATTTACCTGAAGGTTGGCTTGAAGGAACCAGTAATGTTTCTAAAGATGAAGGTGAGTATGCCGTTTTCCTGAGGAATTGGCAAAGGAAATTATATGAAGGCGGCTGGGCAGCGATTGCTTGGCCAAAAAAATACGGCGGTCGTGAAGCGACGTTGATGGAGGAAATAGTTTATCAACAGGAAATGGTTAGAGTAAAGGCTCCGGCACTTGTGAATTATGTAGGCATCCATATGGTGGGACCCACTCTTATGCAGATTGGAACGGACGAGCAAAAAGCAAAATATATCCAAAATATTCTTACAGGAGAGGAAGTATGGTGTCAAGGATATTCCGAACCGAATGCTGGGTCTGATTTATCTGCCATCCAAACTAGCGCCGTAAAGGACGGAGATCGGTGGATCATTAATGGTCAGAAGGTTTGGACTAGCTTTGGCCACTTAGCTGATCGATGCTTTTTATTGGCCAGGACGAATCGTTTCGATAAAAAGCATAAAGGGATAACGGTATTCCTTTTGGATATGAATCAGCCGGGGGTGGAAACTAGGCCCATCATTCAAATGGATGGTCAGCATGATTTTAATGAAGTCTATTTGAATGATGCGATTGCATACGATGCTGAAATAGTTGGGGAAGTGGATGAAGGCTGGAAGGTTACGATTGCATTGCTTATGCATGAAAGAACGGGAATCGGAGCGCAAGTTTTTACATTGGAGCAACAATTTAAGGAACTTGTAGCCTTAGCCAAAGAAT
>NZ_JBHVQU010000425.1:0-2117 GCF_042886655.1 Peribacillus sp. NPDC058002
AGATTACCCACCGTGCTCGAATTCAATTTAACTTGTGTCGGGGTTGAGTGCCCTGGGAGTATCGCATTCATTTCACGGAGTTCAAGTGGATCCATTCCAAGCTTTTTTGAAAGAGAATCCATAGTCCGCTCAAAAGCAAACAGAACTTCTGAATGGGCGAAACCTCGATAAGGCGAGGCATATGGATGATTTGTATACATACAGAGAGAGTCACACCAAATATTTTCTATATTGTAAGGTCCGGTGCAATCCACAGCTCCAGCACGGCTTAGATCTGTAGCTTTGTCGGCATATGCTCCCCCGTCCCATAAATACGTCAGCTCTGCGACCTTTAGTAAACCAGATTTTGTACAACCTAATTTAATGGTAGCATCTAATCCAATATGACAAGGTGATGTCAAAATATCCTCTTCACGACTATTTTCAACTTTTACTAGCTTGCCATTAACGGCCTTTGACGCGATATAAGCTAATAGTTCAAGTTGGACCGAGGCTTTACCACCGAATGCCCCTCCAACAAGTGGAGTGTTTACTATGACATTTCCAATTTCAACATCAAAGTAATCACTTATCAAACGCTTGATCATGAAGGGAGCTTGAGAAGAAGAAGTGATAATGATCTTATCATCTGAGTGAATTTCCGCTAAAGAACATCTTGTTTCCATGGCTGCATGGTCGGAGGGGGAAAAAGAAAACTTTTCCTCAATAATGATTTCGCTCTCTTGCCAACCTGTTTTACTGTCGCCTTTTCTGATTTTGGTTCGATTTGCTATATTTGTGCCTGGCTCGGGAAATACCTCGGATATTTTTTTATAAGTATCTAAATCTGGGTGGAGTAGAGGGTAATTGGGATTTAAAGCTTCCGTTGGCGAATTGACAACAGCTAAAGGTTCATAGATAACTTGAATATTGTCAGCTGCAATCTCTGCTTGTTTCATTGTATCAGCAACAACAAGTGCTACTACTTCTCCATGGTAGCGGACTTTATCTAGAGCTATGGGGTACCGATCCCTGATTTCTTCTCCCGTTAGTGGTAAATTCCCACCTGTTATGATTGCACGAACACCTGGAACTTTTTCAGCTTTAGTTAGATTAATATGTTTAATAAGGGCATGTGCATAAGGACTAATTACCTTTTTAACATGGAGGGTTCTTACTTCTTCTCGGTCTCCTGTGTAAATCGCCTGCCCTGTCACCTTTTCCCAAGCATCTTTTCGAATTACCCCTTTTCCGATAATATCCATATAGTCTCCTCATTTTCATTATTATTCTTATTTAATTGTTATCAATTTTGTTTTTCCAAAAAAGATATTCTTCCATATTATCAATATCAACAAACCATTTTTTCACATAAAAAGGAACAAGTATCCCCTGTTCTCTCTTCGCCATTAGAATCTGTTTTGCGCCTCGGTCTCCTCGTAAAAGGTGAATGTCGGAAAAGAGATCTTTGTCAATAAGTATGGGAGGTCGTATACAACCATGAAAACTAGAGGCAACAAAGGAGTAATTAGGGTTTCGTTTGTATATTTCGATGAGTTTGTTTATCATATTTGTTGTTATAAAGGGCTGATCAGCAAGTAAAATTACTACGGCGTCCGAATGTATGTTGTTTGCTGATCGTATACCTGTTTGGAGTGAATGGGATTGACCTGCTTCAGGTTCTTTAATTTCGGCCGTAATTATTTTTCCAGAACTAAAACCTGATGAATCCAGGTGGTTTAAATGATTCGAAACAATGATAATATCGTTAAGTTCTGATAAAACCGCTTTTTCTAATCCCCATCTTCCCATTTCTTTATTTCCTAATGGCAATGCTAATTTATTTATACCCATTCGATTACTATTTCCAGCGGCCAGGTATACCCCGGTTATTTTCATTCGGGATGTCCCTTCATTCTTTCATGCTGAATTAATTCGGCTATAATGCTAACTGCAATCTCGAAAGGGCCCTTAGCTCCAATTGATAAACCGATAGGTGAGTGTATATTATTAGGGATTTTCGTGTCAAATAAATTGGCTGTACGTTTTTTGGAACCTAAAATGCCTATATAGGATAATGGCTGATTCATTATTAGTGAAAGTATTTCTTTATCTCTCTGTAAGTTATGAGTCATGAT
>NZ_JBHVQU010000426.1:0-2105 GCF_042886655.1 Peribacillus sp. NPDC058002
CATGTATATAGGACATAGTATATGTAGTTCGATAATATTTATTAAGGCTCGGCCAAGAATAACGGATTGTTTAATTGTTGATTATAGGCGGAATATGAAAAGGTTTAAAACTGCTTATTACTTAAAGTTATTTAAAATAATGAACATTCACAATTTGATTGTACCCTTTATTGGTGGTATTCAATTTAAGCTCTCCCTTTTCAACAGTGTAATTTACATTAGGCTGAAACTCCATTTTAATTCATATAGGATACCTTAGGATCCAGTATGACCTGATTATCTATGTCAGTAATTCCATCTCTTCATAAATTCGTTGGCAAATCATTTGCAACGATTCTTTTTGCAATCCTCGTGAGAACCTGTATTAAGTAATGAGAATAGCTCATATGAGGTGTTTATGTTATGCAGCCAAATGGAGGTCATATCCACATACACCAGGTGCCTTTGGGGTAGGGAGTCTTGTGATTACTGTTCCGGACGCCTGGATCTCCTATTGTTCTTGTTGTGACAAACTATTCACCGACATCCGATGTTGATATTGGAACATGATACATATGCATTATTTTAAATGATAAAACAGGAAAACAGGCAGCACACATAGCACTTGCCTGTTTTTTATATAGCAAAGGTCATGCCTAAGTATTCAAATTGAGAATGAATGTAAAATAGGGAGATTGACAGCAAAATAATTCATATAATAATATATGTGGTTATCAATGGAGATGAACTGAGTTAAAAATCTGTACCTGTTTTATAAAAAAGTTCATTATATTTATTTAATAATTGATCAAGTTGCTGGCTATATTCAACGGCAATATGCGAGTTTAAACCATCTTTAGCGACAATCTTGATAAGTTCATTTCTCTTTAATTCAATTTGTTCGAGAAATTCATTCTTTTTAGCCATTATCTTTCCTTTCTGGCCCCAACATTTTTTTAAGGTACCCTTAATTTATGTGTTCGTTGTAAAATATGTATGAATATAACAATTATATCGGCTTGGATTAATGAATTCAAATAAGTTAACTTATCCCGAGCCCCATCCAGTTATAAGCATTTGGTTGTCATGAAATATTCACAGTTCCATAAATGTATTTTTTTATCTTATTTGTTACAATGTTTATAGGTTGCCATACATAGGAGTGAGCTTATTTGGATGATATTAATATTTTTTTAGCTTTTGGTGCGGGATTTCTGAGCTTTATTTCGCCATGCTGCTTACCGCTATATCCGGCCTTTTTATCTTATATCACTGGTATGAGTGTTGGTGAAATCAAATCCGAGAACGCCATGCTCCAAAAAAGAAGCATGATGCATACTTTATTCTTCCTCCTGGGGTTCTCCCTGGTTTTTATTGCAATAGGGTTTAGCACATCATACCTAGGTTCTTTTTTCTCGAATTATAAAGAATTAATTCGTCAGATTGGGGCCATCCTGATTATCATTTTTGGTTTATTCATTGTAGGAATCTTTCAACCGAAATCTTTGATGAAAGACAGTCGTTTTGAATTTAAGAACCGACCTAGCGGATATATAGGTTCCGTTCTTATCGGACTTGCCTTTGCGGCTGGATGGACCCCTTGTGCAGGTCCGCTATTAGGTGCTGTCATTTCACTGGGTGCAACTAATCCTAGTGCGGCCATGAGCTATATGACTGCCTATATTTTAGGATTTGCCATACCGTTTTTCATATTATCCTTCTTTGTCGGAAAATTGACATGGATCAAAAAGTACAGCCAATACATCATGAAGATTGGCGGATATTTAATGATTGTAATGGGTGTGGTTTTGTTTTTTGATTGGATGACCAAAATAATCGCAGTCCTGTCTAGACTATTCGGTGGCTTTACCGGATTTTAGTCCATAATAAGCTATTTTTTCAATAAAATTCAAAATGGTTTGTCTTTAATTAGGTTTTATGATGTGATTTTTTAATTTTTTTCTGTTTAAACGATCAGAAAGAGAGGCTTTCGCCCGAATATTATTCGTTGAAGATGCAAAGTTTATGAGAATGATACTTTCAAATATTTTACCTAAAGCAGGACATGCAGTGGTCAGTGAGGCGGGAATGGACGAGAAGCCATTGAATTATATCTAATCCTGACC
>NZ_JBHVQU010000427.1:0-2098 GCF_042886655.1 Peribacillus sp. NPDC058002
CTCTTTAGGTTACTCGAATTTGATCAGCCTTAAAGTAAAAGGTGACAACCGTGAATTAACAATCAGTGGAACCTATATCGAAAATTACGGTTCTCGAATTGTAAGTTTGAATGGTTTCAAAATCGACTTTCAACCAGAATCGAATTTACTTTATATCCAGCATACCGATAAACCTGGGGTAATCGGTAACGTAGGTAAGGTCCTAGGTGATCACGATGTGAATATCGCAACCATGCAGGTTGGCCGAAAAGAAGCTGGCGGGGAAGCCATCATGGTTTTGAGCTTTGATTTACCATTAGAAGACAACATGAAACAATTTTTAATGGAAACAGAAGAAATTACATTCATGGCCCGTATTTCATTATAAGTAGAAAAAAGTGCCCGTCCAGCACGGGCACTTTTTCTGTGAATGCAAGGGGCTTTTGCCAACCATAGACCGGGTGTTTTATCACACCTCAATTCACTTGGTTCGGTGCTTTGGGCACCAATATGTCTTCAGTTAAATTCAGCTGGCCTACCTCTTCAATGGGAGCATTTTCAAACTTCACTTTTTCAAAACCAAAATCCTTGGCAATGAAGAGTATGGCTTCTAAAGCTTGAAGGGATTCCTTATTATTTTCAATGGCAACTTGATCTGATAATTGAATGATCACAAGATTTCCATTAGAGCTTATCCTTTCCCATTTCAGGTCATGCGGGATTGCAGGTGAAATTCCTTCGATGTCCGCCTCCCCTTTTCCAGCTTGCAGCGCCTCCTCAAAGTCCTGATAACCCATATTGCTTGGAACAAGGAACCTTGGGGAGGACTCATCCTTTTGGTAAAGAAAGTATGTGCGATTTTTTTGATGAGGTATATCCACCTCTTTTAAATAACCTGCGTGCGCAAACATGGCACCTTGCTTACCTTCTGTAGAAAATGTCATTTTCTCTATTTTGTTATAGGAAAGCGTTTCCTCCATCGAATGGAGAAAAAGTGTATCTTCATCCAATAGTCGGCTTTTTTCTTGAAAATCAATATTAGCAGTGGTCGTATCGTTCCCTTGGCTGATCTTTATATCAAGTGGAAAATAGTCAGATAGCCCATATTGCTCTTCATCCACATCGGACATTTGATTAACTAACTGATTCAGTTTATCACTTTCGTCATAATGTTTGAGTTTAATCGAAATGGGAACGATGAAATTCAATTGATCATCTGGGACACCCATCGTAATGATCGATGCATTTTTAAGGTCATCTTGATAGATTGCTTGTGTAATTGTTTTTTCCTTTTTCCATTGTCGGGGTTCCATTTCTGAAACCTTTTCTTTAGATTCTATTTCCGCTTGCTTACTCGAAAACTTTTGATTATCCTGCCTATCCGCTGAATGATTTTCTTTGTTACTCGCATCCTGGCGTTCAAGATCTGTCATTCCCTTATTTTCAGATAGAGATAATTTCCCACTACTGCCGCTGTCCTCTTGACTTGTCGTTCCTTTTTTTTCAATAATTAAAGATGATGCCAAAACAACCATTAAGAATAAGGAGGCAACACCCGCAAATAGAGGTATCCAGTGTTTCTTTTTCTTCTTATCATATATTCTCGCAAACACCTCTGCCTTGGTTCGGTCATCTTTTAATTTCGGAAGCTCGCGCAGCATGTCTTCAATTTCGCTTTCTTTCCAACGGGATCTTCTCAATGCGGTGGCCCTCCTTTCCTGATAAATCTTCCATCAACTTTTTAATAGCCTTCAAAGCACGGTGCTGGGTCGTTTTTACCTTACTTTCACTCCAATTCAATACTTCAGCAGTTTCCGTAATGGACAGTCCCTGAATATATCGTAAAATGATGACGGATCTTTGATTCGTGGTACACCGGTTTAAGCAATGATAAATATCTTGGATTTCACCGTTCATGATAGCCACTTCTTCCGGAATGGGCTCTTTATCTTTTATCAATTGCCTATCCCAATCAAAGTTAGGAAAGATTTTATCTTTCCACCCTTTTTGTTTCCGAAAGTAATCAATCGTCACATTTCTTGCAATCGAGTACATCCACGTTTTTTCACTGCTTTTTCCTTCGAAGCGTTCATAGGCCTTCATCACCCGTATATATACC
>NZ_JBHVQU010000428.1:0-2096 GCF_042886655.1 Peribacillus sp. NPDC058002
GAATACAGCTCGGGCTGCAATATATTTTGCCTGCTTGGCAAGCGGATGGATTTGATCCGTTACCAGGTCCACTACCCTTTCAATCGCTGAATTAACGAGCTCCAGCGTAATAGTACCGGCTATTGCCGCTAAAATGAAAAGCCACTCCATCCCATTCAATGAGAAGTACCAACCAAAGAATACGACGATTGCCGTTATCGCGAAATGTATCTTGATATTGCGTTCCGTCCTAACGGCCTCCAAAATTCCCTGACAGGCAAAAGAGAAACTTTTTAATAAAGGATACTTTTTTTTACCCTTCTCTTGAAAGTCCATATTCTTCCAAGATCTCCTTTTGTTTAGTGAACATCACTTTTTCATCTTCTTCATTCATGTGGTCGAATCCTAATAAATGCAGAAAACCATGCAGTGCTAAAAATCCAAGTTCCCGGTCAAATGAATGACCATATTCTTCAGCCTGTTCTTTCGTGCGTTCAATGGAAATGATGATATCCCCTAACATGCGGGGCATTTCCGCACCGACGATTTCCACTTCATCTTCTCCCATTTCTTCAAGCGCAAAGGAAATGACATCTGTAGCTGAATCTTTATGCCGATATTCTTTATTGATTTCCCGAATCCTATCATTGTCTACAAATGTAACTGACAGCTCGGTGTCTTTTTCAATGTTTTCTTTTCTTGCCGCAAATTGCAGAATGCTTTCAACAAGCTGCTGAGCTTCCTCCGTTACTTCATTCGTTTCATCCATTAAATCGATAGCTAAAATCATTCTTTCACCTTCTGTCCTAATTTATCCGGCTCAGGATATTCAATCCTGGAGTGGAAGATACCATTCAGCGATTCACATAAGGAATGCTTCACGATACTCAATTCTCTCATAGTAATGTCACATTCATCAAATTGACCATCAGAAATCCTATCCTGAATGATGAAACTTACCAGCTCTTCAATTTTCTCCGGAGTTGGGTGCTTCATCGATCTCACTGCAGCTTCCACACTATCGGCTATGCCGATGACGGCCACTTCCTTCATTATCGCCCTCGGCCCGGGATATCGGTAGGCAGCTTCAAGTGTGGACTCATCCTGTTTTTTTGCTTTATGGTAGAAAAACTTCAATAAAGTCGTGCCATGATGCTGCTCTGCAATATCGACAATCTCTTTCGGGAATTTGTGACCTCGCAGCATCTCCCCGCCATCTACGGCATGGGCAATGATGATATCCCTGCTCGTTTCCGGCTGCAGCCGATCATGCGGGTTCTCTTCATTCATCTGATTTTCGATGAAGAAGTGCGGCCGCTTCGTTTTACCTATATCATGATAATAGCTGCCGACCCTTGCCAGCAACCCATTCGACCCGATGGCTTCACAAGCCGATTCCGCCAAATTGGCGACCATTACACTGTGATGATATGTCCCCGGTGCCTCAATCAAGATCCTCCGCAATAACGGATGATTGGGATTCGAGAGCTCGATAAGCTTAATCGATGATAAGATCCCGAAACCTGCCTCGAAAAACGGTAACAGGCCCATTGTCAAAACGGCTGAACCCACTCCAGAACCTATGGCGGCAGCAGCATAATACAAGTACTCCATTCTAGTATAATGGCTGTCCATAATAAAGATGAGCGAAAAAACAAATGCCATATTGATTATAGACAATAGCAGCCCAGCTACCAGCACCTTTGATTTAAAATTTGGCCTGGATAGAATGATGATTGCCGTCAATCCCCCGAAAATGATATAAAGCCCCATTGAGAAATCCAGATTTCCAGGTGTATCACCATTAAATATAATCGTACCATACGAACCTAACAATATGATCATTGCCACCGCTAACTTATCATTCAATAATATCTTGATGAGCATCGCCGCCATGGCACCCGGAAAAATGTATTCCAAATTCGAGTTTTTCAAGTCTGCCAGAATGCTGACCGTTTTCATGGTAACCATTGAAAGGATAAAGACAAGACTGAAGATCAATAACTGATTGTACTTGTTATCCTTTTTGGAAATGGAATAGTAGAAATAGTAATAAAAAGCGGCAAAGGTCAGGAATATGAATAATAGCAGGCCGATATACGGGTAAATGGTAGACT
>NZ_JBHVQU010000429.1:0-2092 GCF_042886655.1 Peribacillus sp. NPDC058002
ATATAAAAAGGCTGCTAGATGCACATCCACTTTAAAACCCATACTTACTGTGGTGGAAAGTATTAAAACAAAGGCCGAAAAGATTTTAATCGACGCAATGAATTGCATCCTTTCAGTTAATTGAAAATAGGTTATTCCGATACTTTGCATCGCCAGGCCAATGACCATTGGGATCATAAGGCTATAGATCATATAAAGAATTTGTGGTTCTTGATAAAGAACCCCTATGCCGGCAAAGAATACAAAAAAGGTTATAAGCGAGCAAACAATTCGAATCTTAATATAGGAAGAAAAGGTTCTTCCTAAGTTATCCTTTTTTGATCCTTCCCTTAGAAAAGTATTACTTGTTCCAAGGTCCGTAAAAAAGTTCATGACCATGGCAAGAGCTAATGCCACACTGAAAATCCCATAATTCTTTGAGTTAAAATAATTTGCTAATAAAATGAGTGTGGCTGCATTAAGAACATTAGAGAGAATTGTACTGTAAAATAAATGGACAATATTTTTTAAAATAGAGTTCTTCTTTGTATTCACTTTTTTCGCTCCCGATTTTATGACAATAAAGTCGTTGGCTTAAGTAGTGGTGCAGGGGAATGAAGTGATTTTGTGGTTAAAGCAGGCTGATTTTGATTTAAGTAATAATCATATGTGCTCGCAAGACCCTTTTCAAGTGAATGAGCTGGGTGCCAACCCAATTTTTGAATGGTCGTTTTATTACAGAGTAAACTTTCTTTGATGTCACCATTTTTCGCTGGCTGATAAATAGGAGATAAATCATGGCTGCCAAATGATTGAATAAGCGAGAATAATTGATTGATGCTTGTACTGGTGGTCGATGAGACATTGAAGGTGCCGCTTCCTTCAAACTCCAATGCTTTCAGATTGGCATCTGCCACATCTTTAACATAAATGAAATCTCTCGTTTGAGTGCCGTCTCCATATATAATTGGCCGCTCATTATTTATGACAAGATTAGTGAAAATCGATATAACACCGCCTTCACCGCTTGCTGTCTGCCTTGGTCCATATACATTACTGTATCGAAGATTCACATAATTTAAATCGTATAATTCTTTACCAAGCTTTAGATAATCCTCTGCCGTTTTTTTTGATGCACCATAGGGTGATAATGGAGAAGTGATATGTGATAAGGTAATTGGCATGACATCTGCATTACCATAAACAGCCGCAGATGAAGCAAACACAATCTTTTTAACATTAAACTTGTGAGAGAGCTTAGCGATGTTTATCGTTCCCATGATATTGATCCTTGCATCATTCGTAATATCCGAAATGGATTGTTGTACACTCACCTGCGCAGCTTGATGAATGACATAGTCAGGCCTAAATGTCTCCATCGCATTTCCAAGCAGGACCTCATCTTCAACATTACCAAAGAAGGGAGTGACTTTGGCCTTAACATTCCCGATAGAGCCGGTAGAGAGGTTATCATATATAGCCACTTCATAATTATTACGGATTAATGTATCGACGATATGAGAGCCAATAAATCCAAAGCCTCCAGTTACTAGTACTTTATTCATTTTCACTACCCCTTTTTTAGATTATCTAGCTCCATTACCAGTAAAGACTATGGTCAATGTTCGGAACATAATCTTGATTTCCATAGCAAATGAGCGGTGTTGAATATAATATAAATCAAAAACCAGCTTTTCTTTTGGGGTTAAATCATACCCGCCATTTACTTGTGCCCAACCTGTTATTCCAGGTTTCACATATAAACGGTTTTTAAAGCCAGGCAAAAGCTTTTCGAATTCTTTATAGAAATATTCTCTTTCAGGTCTTGGTCCGATAAGCGACATATCTCCTTTTAAAACATTAATAAGCTGAGGGATTTCATCAATGCGCGTTTTTCGTATAAAGGCTCCTATTCTTGTAACCCTAGAGTCATTTTCACTTGCCCATCTAGGTCCATTTTTTTCGGCATCGATGCCCATGGAACGCAGCTTAATCATATTGAAAGGCTTCCCATCCAGGCCTAGTCTTTGTTGAAAAAAGAAAGGGGAGCCAGTCGAATCAATAGGGATAAGAATGCAGAATAAAAGTAAAATAGGTGCTGTAAGTATCAGCA
>NZ_JBHVQU010000430.1:0-2074 GCF_042886655.1 Peribacillus sp. NPDC058002
GATTCAGTACCTTGTAATAGATTGAGTGTACAAAGATTTCCCCCAATGATTGTCCCAGCAGCTTCACCTTCTTGAATGACCATGTATCCAGCATTCGGGTGGAAGGTGCGCTCATCCTGTTCTAAATGCCATGAATCATCACTCCACGTTTCACTTGGATCAAGATAAAATCCTTCACTTTCAATTACAGCCTTTTTAAAATATTCCATCGTATATTCCAGACCAGCCTTCATCCCGAAAGTCGAGAAATGTGGACCTGAATATGTAGTTAAGCCTGTTTTATTATATATGGCCAATAAAATTGCGGTTATATCACTATACCCCATCAACACTTTTGGATTTTCCTTAATCAAATCATAGTCGATATACCGTAACAATTGGTTAGCATTATATCCCCCGATGGCTGTAAAAATCCCCTTCACATTCGGATCCCTGAACGCATCATGCAAATCCTCGATCCGGTCTTCGATCGAATTCGAGAAAAAGTCATCATGGAACAAAACCGTTTCACCATATGTCACTTTAAAACCAAGTTCAGTCAATCTTTCTTCTGCCAATCTGCGTTGTTCCCCTTTGACAATCGCCAAGCTTCTTGAAGGAGCGATTACGCGTATTTCATCCCCTGCTTTTAAACGGGAAGGCTTCATATCTTTATCCCCCTAAATTAATTACATTCTGTCGTTATTTTAGCAGAAATGGTGAACAAAGAAAAACCAAGACCCTTAATGGCATTCACACAACTCATTTTACTTCCTGATTAACCTGATTTACCTCCTTAATGAGATTCTCTCGTATTCCGACGTGCCATAATCAGGATTGAAGAAAGAAATGTTTATGCATCTCCTGCCTCATTTGGATTACATGTTTTTTCAGTCAGAGACCTTGAATCTAAAAGACCCACCGTACCCCACCAATTTCCTTACATAAAGAAAAGACCAGCTATCAACTGGTCTTTGGGTTATTGCCTTAGCAGCAGAATGAAGCGCCGATGATGATCAATAGAATGAACAAGACAACGATTAATGCGAAGCCTGATCCAAATCCGCAGCAACCGCCGCCGCCATATCCGTATCCACCGCCGCCGTATCCACCTCCACCATAACCGTACCCTGGTCCTGCAACATTTCCACCATATCCGTACATAAAGTTTCACTCCTTTTAGAATTCTGATTTCTCTTTACACCTTACCATATGTCAATACGCCCGCCTCGGTCTGTGCATTTGCCTATTTTTCTGGATTTTTAAAAAAACTTCAATCAGCACCATCTTCACCGCTAATCATTCAATGTCTGAAATACCACGATTAACCATGAAAAATGTCAAAAAAACGTTTTATATTTATTGTGTTACTTCAAAATTGGGATATAATAAGGAAAAAACAATTCTTAGCCTTTTTAAGCTATCACCATACCTACATGGATACATAAAAGGCAATACGGGGGAACATAATTGAAAACGAACGCAAAACCCTTCATCCCTTTCGCTGCAATTGCCACGATCCTTCTAATCAGCTATATCCTTCAAAAAGTCCCAAAAACATATGGATCAGATGATTCGATAAATGTTTATCAAAAATTCCAATCAGGCCAGCCCATTCAGTATCTTGTCATTGGTGACAGTATCGGAAGAGGGTCCGGAGCTGAAAATCCTAATCTAACCTGGTTCAAACAGTTGGAAAATAAGATGAATGATGTCAATGATATACCTTTACACGGTGACTATGTAGTCCAAAGCGGATCCACTGCTTTTGAAGGGCTATTCAAGCTCTCGCAAAGAAGGGAGCATGATCATAAAGATCTGATTTTCTTCGTTTTTGGTGAAAATGACCGCAAATATATGAATGTCGATGATTTTACCATGACATATGAAGCGTTAATGAGGAAGGCAAAACGCCTCCACCCTAATGCTGAATTATTCACAATAACAGAGAGTTCCTTGAAATATGAGGAATTTGCTTCAGCCATCGGACTTTTATCCAAACACTACGGTGCAACGAATGTGGATATGCGACCAGTATTCAAAAATTCAGGATATACGGAAAAACAGCTTACCAGAGATTTGATTCATCCAAATG
>NZ_JBHVQU010000431.1:0-2059 GCF_042886655.1 Peribacillus sp. NPDC058002
GATATATGATATATATAAGATATACAATAAATAACTTTGGTCATTGAATAATAAAATTTTAAAGGATAAAACGTTTTCAGATGTTATATTAACATGTTTTTGTCGAAATATCCAAAGGTTAAACTACTTTATGCAACCTTTTTGCAACTATATTTCTGTTTAATTCGTCAAAATACGCTTTTAATTGACTTTTTTGCTCATTTAAGTCTTTTTTTCGCTAAAAAAAGATTTTTGTATTTTTGTATAATGATTATTTTTCAGGTAAATTTAACTAGTCTGAAAGCCCTTTCAGCTCAATCAAACTTCCAAGCTGATAAACTTAGATTGCCATATTGAAAGCTCCTATGCAGTAGAGTTGCCTTTTTTTTGTCATCCCCTGACCCCATTGCGATGACCAATGGAACGAAATGCTCTTTGGAGGGCACAGCCTCTGTACTGTATGGGGCGATTTTTTCATACTCAAACAATGTTTGCAAATCCCAATTCATGATTTTCTCTTCGACCCAGTTCTCAAACTCGATTGCCCATCCTTCTGCAACATGCATATCCTCCTGTATTTGGGAGAAATTATGGACAATTCCACCACTCCCGATAATAAGGACATTACTTTCCCTTAATTCCCTCAATGTTTTCCCAATTTCATACTGCTTGTCCAATGGCAGTGCAGGACTAATGGACATAGATACGGTCGGGATGTCAGCTTTTGGATACATGATATGCAAAAGCCCCCATGATCCATGGTCCAGGGGGCGCCTTTCATCAAGTTCCCCCAATACACCTATCCTGGACAATAAGGTTAAAATTCGATCTGACAGCTCAAGGCATCCCCTGGCTGGATAAGTAATCTGAAATATTTCTTCAGGATACCCTGCAAAATCATAAATGACTTCATGCTTCCCTACTGCTGAAATCATTTGATCTTCACATTCCCAATGTGCTGACAAAATTACGATGGCAGCAGGTTTCTTCATAGTTTGCATATAATCCTTCAAAAAAGAAGTGTAGCCATTATTTTCCAAAGCTAATAGCGGTGTTCCATGTGATAAAAACAATGATGGCATCATAGAAACGATAAATCCTTTCGCATTGTAATCTCAATACCCTATACCTTAATTTACTATAGATAAACATTGTGTTCATCAATTAAATTGCAATTTCGGGGTTGTCTCATCAATAGTATCGAAGGTATACCCTTCTTTTTTAAGAAATTCAATTATATCAGGCAATGCTTTCACTGTATTCTTCATACTATTGATATCATGCAATAAGATATTAACATGCTTTTGATTTTTCGTCCCTTTTTGTACGGCAGTAATGATTTGTTGTTCACTTATTGACGGACTGAAGCCATCTGTCGAGTCAATGGACCAATCAAAGTAAATATACCCTTTTTCCTTTAGCTGTTGAAGGATTCCGTTGATGATGGGTTTCGTTGCAGCCTGATGCCGCAGACGATTATTCGAGCCGCCAGGAAGGCGCACAATACGGCTTTTTATCCCATACTCCTTTTGCAGCATGGTTTCAAGCCTATTCAAATCTTGAAAGAAACTCTCAGTCGATCGATAAACGATGGAATAATCATGTGTATAAGAATGAAGGGCAATCGCATGACCCCGGGAAACCATTTCCTGATAACTTTCCTTTGCGTATGGTTCTTCATTCCCTTTAACGAAAAATGTAGCCTTAACATGATAGCCGTCCAAAATATCCAATATCTTCATGGTATTCAAAGATGGTCCGTCATCGAATGTCAAATAAGCGATTTTCTGATTTTCCTTACTTTTCATGAGCGGTGTGATCTCTTCGGGAACCATTGCATGTACTTGAATGTTCAGGACATCCACAGCCAACAAAATAATAATGAAGGAACCCGCCATGGAAAGAAATAATTTCAGGATATAATTCATAGGTGTTGCATCCCCTTCCTTTTGACCATTAAGATGTACCAATTAAGGGGTTTCATGCACTAAAAGGCAGCGGTAAAAAATACCGCTGCCTTTATTAAATGAGTTATCGATCGACATTGTAGTAACGGGCGTCAGGATGTGCAAAAACAATG
>NZ_JBHVQU010000432.1:0-2053 GCF_042886655.1 Peribacillus sp. NPDC058002
TTTAAGGACTAATACATGTCCATTTGGATTACATTGTCATCGGAAGTCATAATATCATAATTGCCCCTATCTGAACCAATTCAGCATTTCTCGATACAAAGAATTAGGATAAACTTTCTGTTGTTGTGTGTGAAGATATAGACATGAAGTAATAAAAGGTTCCCCCTTCTATCACAAACGCTGCTACTCTGAATGCCTTTTTATTCATGTTGTCATTAATAATTTTATATTTATCAAAACATTATGCTTAACTGATCCGATCTATCAATTTTGTTATTCTGATATATAAAATATATGGCAATATGAGAAAAATCACGGGTTAACACTTCTAAAAAGTTTTATCAATATAATTTTACTGATAAAAACTCCAAGGGTCTTCAACTTGAAATTCCCGCTTTTTCTTCCTGAAAGTCATAATAGGCACCTCTATTTAGCAACATAATCTCTCTTTTAACTTATAACTGCCTATATTATGAATAATCTTTAATAAATGATGATTCATCCGCTCTGTTTTAAACTTATTTTAAGTAAAGATTGCGATTTTATGGAACTGCTTTCATAATTGCAACAACATGCATCAAATGGTTATAAGGTAAACCTTCAAATCGAATTTGTTAAAAAACACTTCCTACAACAGCCCTTCAACAATCATTTCTTTGATATCATGAGTGCAATTCATCTATCTGTAAATCGTAAAAGTCGATTTTCACATATAAATGTTTAAAAAGTTTCAGAAATCAAGGCAGATTATAAGTTAATGCCGGGTGATAACATATTTTTATATAACGGAATAATAATCTTATGTAAACTCTAATAACGAAATGTTGAGGAAAATTGGAAGCAAGTTATTGATTTGGGTTATGTACCTATTTACTTTCTTGAATACGCATTTCGCTTTAGAGTTCGATTAAACCCAATTTCCCATCAACCTATATAAAAGGAACACGAAATAGCACTTGATCTCATGTTCCTGATACGTTATGTTTATGTTCGAATGGATTCGATACGGTTTTGGATGAATTCGAACGAAGTTTTTGCTTCATCGATGATTTGTGTTATTAGTTCATTGACGGTCAATATTTCTTTTATCAGTCCTACAGATTGCCCGCATGACCAGATTCCTCCGTCTAAATTCCCTTCAAAGTACACGTTCTTGCTTCGTTGTCCCGTAATTAGTGGAATCAATTCCTCTATAGTGGCACCTTCATTTTCAAGTTTGTCCACTTCTTTACTGATGGCATTTAATGCAACACGCGACGGACTGCCTATATTCCGTTGGATGACAACCGTATCCATTTCATTGGCAGATATCATCCACTTCTTTACGTTATCATGGATCGGCGCTTCTTGCGTTGCCATAAAGCGAGTTCCCATGACAATTCCTTCCGCACCGAGTGACAAGGCACTAATTAGGCCTCTGCCATCCGAAAATCCTCCGCCTGCTATTACTGGAATAGTAACGGAGTCAACGGCTCTAGGGAGCATGACAAGCGTTCCTACATCCCCCATGCCTGGATGCCCGCCTGTTTCATTCCCTACAATGATAATGGCATCGACTCCTAATTTCTCTGCTGAGATTGCGTTTTTGACGTTCGCTACCTTATGTATCACGGTAAAGCCGTGCTCTTTAAGTTTGGGCATTAAACTTTCTGGGCTTCGGCCACTCGTTTCAACAATTTTTATATCTTCATCAATTAAAATATCAATGAACTCATCATTCGGGGTTGCCGTTTGACTTGGAAACAAGTTCAGGTTGACAGCAAAGGGCTTTTTGGTCAAAGTTTTCACTTTGCGTATTTCATCACGGAGACCTTCTGGTGTCACCTGTGTTTTCGAAGTAATGATGCCTAGTCCTCCCGCTTCTGACACGGCGGCTGCGAGCGGGGCTCGGCCAACTTGAAACATCCCGCCGCAAATAATCGGATATTCAATCCCCAATAATTCAGTAATTTTTGTTTTCATTTGCCATACCCCTTTCGTTTTCCACGAATATCCATCAATCCACTCTACTTACTTAATGTACACACGCCATGTCTATATACCATACTTATGG
>NZ_JBHVQU010000433.1:0-2033 GCF_042886655.1 Peribacillus sp. NPDC058002
GGCCGTATGTCCAAAGAAAATTCCTTCTGGCTTTTCCTGCTCAATGACGGCAAGCAAGCTTTGTGCATATCCATCTGAAGTATATTGTTTCAATTGGTCATTTTCCACTGCCACAACCCGGTCCGCGCCATACTGGATCAATTCATTCCCGAAGTTTTGAACACTGTCACCAACTAAAACACCTACGATTTCCCCGCCATCTGCAGCAAGTTTAGCCGCACCGATAGCTTCAAATGATACATTTCTTAGTGAACCGTCACGAACTTCGCCCAATACAAGAAACTTTCTAGCCATTTATAAAAACCTCCTGTGCTCTATTTTTCTTTTTTGTCGTGTGTGTTGTTTTGAAAAGTACCGTTTAAGATCAAATCACTTTTGCTTCACTGCGTAATAATTGAACAAGTTCGCTAACTTGAACACTGATTTCTCCGTCCAATACTTTTCCAGCTTCTTTTTTAGCAGGAAGGTAAATTTCAATCGTTTTTGTTTTTGCCTCAACATCTTCTTCTTCCAAATCCAGGTCATCCAATTCCAATTCTTCAAGCGGTTTTTTCTTCGCTTTCATGATTCCTGGCAATGAAGGGTAACGCGGCTCATTAAGCCCTTGTTGAGCTGTCACCAACAATGGAAGGGATGCTTCGATCGTTTCAGAATCCCCTTCGACATCACGGATAACGCTTACATTTCCATTTGCTATGTCCAGTTTAGTAATGGTTGTAATATAAGGAATTTCTAAAATTTCGGCAACGCGTGGCCCCACTTGACCAGAACCGCCATCGATTGCTACGTTTCCTGCAATGATTAAATCGGCATTTTTACCTTTTAAGTATTCACCTATAATTTTGGCAGTCGTGAATTGGTCGCCATTTTCTATGTCGTCTTCTATATTTATCAATACGGCTTTGTCAGCACCCATTGCCAGCGCTGTACGTAATTGCTTTTCAGCCTCTTCGGTTCCGACAGAAATAACCGTTACTTCGCCGCCTTGTGCATCACGTACCTGGATTGCTTCTTCAACCGCATACTCGTCGTATGGATTAATGATGAATTCTGCTCCATCCTCATTAATTTTCCCGTTGGATAGAGTAATTTTTTCTTCTGTATCAAATGTTCTTTTCAGCAGTACATAAATGTTCACGATAATACCTCCCGAATGATTTGAGTTTTGAAGATTATGAATTTTATTGATATATAGTATTGTTCTACAGATTTCATCAAAATCCTGCATAATATATAAAAATAGTTATTTATACCAAAATCATCATTTCCCTTTGAATACAGCTTCCCTTTTTTCAATGAAAGCGCTGATTCCTTCTTGTGCATCAGCGGTATCGAAAGCCTGGCCAAAGAGGGCAGCTTCCCTTTCCACACCTTTATGATAGGAATCATGCTTAGAATAATTTAATAACTCAATGGCCGACTTTAAAGCCAGCGGGCTTTTCTTGGCAATTTTATTGGCTAGTTCCTTTGCTTTTGGAATCAGTTCTTCATCCGTGAAGGCATGATTCGCCAATCCGCTTTGCACAGCTTGCGTACCCGATATCGGTTCACTTGTAAACAGCATTTCAGCAGCCTTTGCCATGCCTACATAACGAGGAAGACGTTGGGTCCCGGCAAATCCAGGGATTAAGCCCAACTGCAGCTCAGGCAAACCAAGTTTAGCCCTTTCAGTGACCAATCGGATGTGACAGGCCATGGCCAGCTCCAATCCTCCGCCAAGCGCTGCTCCATGGATGGCTGCAATGACCGGTTTTGGAAAAGATTCGATTTTCTCAAATACAGATTGACCATTCTTGGTCAGCTTCTCGAAAGCTTTCCCGTTCTCCACTTCCGTAAACTCTTTAATGTCTGCTCCTGCAGAGAAGAATCTTCCTTCACCATGAAGAAGGACAACCCGTACGGCCTCGTCTTTCTCAATTTGATCGAAGGCCTGTGAAAGCTCTCCGATGATAGCAGAAGAAAGCGCATTTGCAGGTGCATGATCAATCGTTATAAAAGCCACATGATCTTCGACAGAAAGCTTAAGATATTCC
>NZ_JBHVQU010000434.1:0-1996 GCF_042886655.1 Peribacillus sp. NPDC058002
GTGAAGGATACTATATCGAAAATTATACGACTATATTTTAATCCCGTCCTAAATTTTGAACGGGGTCTTCTTAGCCTGTTTTTCCTGTATAATAATACTATATTTTACATAAGGAGGGATTATTTATGGACCACGCCAGCAGTTTAATAGGGCTTTTTGCAATCATACCGATTTTGTTTTATCTGGGACTTATTGTTTTAAGTGTTTATTTCATAATTAAGGTAATAAAATTCATCAATGCAAAGACAAGATTAGATCAAGAAAGAAATGAAAAGCTGGATGAATTGATAAAAGCTATTGACAAAGAAAAAGAAAATCAAAATTAGCCTTTATAAAATAAAAGCACAGTCCCATTAAGGGTTGTGCTTTTGTTATTTTACAAGAATTGTATGGGATGATGAATCCATAATAGGTCCACTTAAAAGGGCTTTTTTTGTAACGTCAAGGTGAGTATACAAGCATTTCCTAATAAGTTCCATAACATATTAGGAGGTGATAAAATTGCCAGTTAAATTAGAAACTTTATTGAATCGTTCGGAAAAGAATATGGGCAGCGGAATTCATCCAGTCGTAAAAGAATCAGCATTGGAAATGGTAAAACGGGCATACGAAGAAGGCATTTTTGTCCAAATCAGCGCAGGTTTTCGGTCTATGGAAGAGCAAGCAAAGCTATATGGTCAAGGACGCCTGGGTTATATCTACGATGGAAAAAACTATAGTGATTTATCAAAACCGAGAGTGACCAATGCGATGCCAGGTTAATCTTACCATAACTATGGACTAGCAATTGATTATTCCATAGTCAGCGATGGAAAGAATGCCATTTGGACAATTGATGCAAAATGGAAACGGGTAACTGCCATTGGTAAATCCCTGGGCTTTGCATGGGGCGGGGATTGGTCAAACTTTAAAGATTATCCGCACTTGGATATGACGGACGGACTAACTTATTCTCAGTTAAAGGCGGGAACAAAGCCTAAACTGATATCAAAAGTGAATGGAACCACTCCACCAGCAACACAAGTCGAATCGGATGTCATTGTTAAAGATACGCCTGCAAAGGACAGCGGCAATCAGACTATCAAGTCCATCCAAAGGACATTAAATAGCCGGTATAATGCAAAGATAGATGTGGATGGTTATTATGGTCCTAATACTAAAAAAGCTTTGATAAAGGGTTTCCAAACCGAATTGAATAAACAATATGGTGCAAAGATTAATGTTGATGGAATATGGGGACCCCAAACAAAAGCGGCATCATCTAATGTTAGGGAAGGGGCGAAAGGGAATATCACCTATATTCTTCAAGCTGCACTTTATTTGGAAGGGCAAAATCCACATGGCATAGATTGTATCTTTGGAAGCGGAACGGAAATAGCGGTTAAGGCATTTCAAAGGGCAAGGGGAATACCTGCAGACGGTATTGCAGGTGAAAATACCTTTGCAAAACTATTGGGATAATATATGAAAATAAAACGATAATGCTTAAATGCAATTGGCTTAGAAAAAAAACCCTAAAAATGAGGGCTATTTTTGCTTGAATAAAAAATGGTTTTATAATAGCAGTTTTTTTAAAAGTAAATATCCCAATCGTTCAAGAAACGTAGTATAAGAAAGGTAAGAATACATACTGGGACAAGAAATGTGGCCGCATTTACGATATGGAAGTACTTCAATGTGGGATGCTTTATACCCTTGACTTTAATCACTAAATAAAAGAATGATAAGGTTGAGATAATTGGGCATAGCAAACCAAGATCTGTTAAAATCCTTGAAATTGGATAGTTCATGATACTAAGTCCAATAAGGAATGAAGCAAGGCAGATAATATTGATAACCGACAAAATGGTTGGTGTTAATAATAAGTTCTTTTTTACTGTCTCCATAAATTTCACCTCCAAAGTGATAATCCCACGCGTTATCTTATACTATCCACTGATTAGGTAGCAAGGCAAGGTTAAGGCTTTGTTAAAAGTAAAGGTTTATTTACTGAGTG
>NZ_JBHVQU010000435.1:0-1994 GCF_042886655.1 Peribacillus sp. NPDC058002
GAATGAAACACAGTTGATTTCAGCATTCGAAGCATTATGGATATTAGCACTGATGGACATTTTATATTTCCTCGGAAGGTTGGAATAGTCTTCGTTAAGGCGGAAATACTCAAATACATCATAAAGGACCTCGCGTGTATCAAAAAGTTCATCGGGATCGATGCCTGCTAATGCATTCCCGATGATATTACGTGTAATATCACCACAAGCACCAGCCGTAGTCATTCCAACCTTTTCCAAACGATTTAAGATATCCGGGACTTGTTCGATAGTCAGCCAGTGGAATTGAATGGCTTGACGGGTTGTAATGTCATATACGCCCCTCCCGTAATCTTTAGCGATGTTAGCTAGAGTTATTTGTTGATCATACGTCAGGATACCTCCGGGAATAACGACACGCATCATCCAGTAACCAGCTTCTTTTGGCCGTTGCAGGTATAGACCTGCCCACTTGAACATATCCCAATTCTCTTTAGGGATGGAATCAAAACCATTTGCTGCGTAATGTGGAATATCATCAAATATCTTCAATCCGTCTTTTTCCAATTTCCAGATTTCCGTTTTATTTTTAGCGATTAGTGGATTTTCCGACCAAAATTTTTCGTAAACCATTACATTTCCTCCTTGATTAAATCGCTTTCTTTGCTGTCAAATAGCCGATTACCTGTTCAACACACTCTTCAATGCTGTATTGGTCGGATTCTAAAATGATTTCCGGTTGTTCTGGATCTTCGTACGGAGAGTCGATTCCGGTAAAATCTTTTATGATTCCTTTACGTGCCTTATCATATAGACCCTTTGGATCACGCACCTCACACTCTTCGATCGGACACTTTATGTATACTTCAATAAACTCCCCTTCTTCGAGTAAATCACGTACAATCTGCCGATCTGCCCTGAATGGAGATATGAAGGCAGTCAATACGAACTGCCCACTATCCACGAATAACTTGGAAACCTCACCGATCCGCCTAATATTCTCGGTTCGATCCTCTTCAGAAAAACCTAAATCTTTATTTAAACCGTGGCGGATATTATCACCATCCAAAACATAGCTTCGAATATTCCGATTATATAATTCTTTTGCGACCGCGTTCGCAATCGTTGATTTTCCGGAACCCGAGAGTCCTGTAAACCATAGAACTGTGCTTTCATGCCCGTTTTGCTTCCGGCGGAGCTCCTTGGTCAATGACGTTTCATGCCAAGTGACATTCGTACTTTTACTCATATAATAATCCCCCTCTTCATGTGATCCTTCAATTTATGTCCTATCAGTTATAAACTTCATTCTTTTTCAGACCTTCGATCAACACCTCGATGACCTCTTTACGGCTAAAGGTAGCTGGAGGAATTTCTCCATTACGCAACATTTCCCTTACCTTCGTTCCAGACAGGATGACATGATCTTCCCTGCCGTGCGGACAAGTTTTAGCGGAAGCCATGTTGCCGCATGCTTTACAGTAAAAACTATGTTCAAAGAATAATAACGTGATCCCTAACTCATCGGCGTTAAAATTCCCAAAGATTTTTTGGGCATCATATGTGCCATAATAATCGCCCACACCCGCATGATCACGTCCGACGATAAAATGGGTGCATCCATAATTTTTACGGACCATTGCATGGAAAATGGCTTCTCTAGGTCCTGCATAACGCATGGCAGCAGGGAAAACTGCAAGGGAGACACGATCCTTGGGATAATATTTCTCAAGCAGCACTTTGTAACTTTCCATTCTTACATCTGCCGGAATGTCATCGGATTTAGTGGCACCTACGAGAGGATTTAAGAATAAGCCGTCGACAATCTCCAATGCTGTCTTTTGAATATATTCATGTGCACGGTGAACAGGGTTCCTCGTTTGGAAACCGACAACCGTTTCCCACCCTTTTTCAGCAAAAGCTTTCCTTGTCTCGACAGGGTCCAGATAATTAGCTTGGAATAACGGACGCTCTATTCTCTTAATCAACTTTATTTCCCCGCCGACATATACATC
>NZ_JBHVQU010000436.1:0-1988 GCF_042886655.1 Peribacillus sp. NPDC058002
ATACTATGCCTCATACACTATTTTAGTTCTAACAACACCATAAAAATGAAAATATATTTTATTTAAAGCATAAAAAAGAGAAGCGTTTCACGCCTCTCCGTTTTTCCTTTATTAATATGACACAAGAATGACCCTTATTATCAAGGAACTAACATATCATGCAATTGGCAGTTCCCTCACTGCTACTTGTTTTTACACTGTAAAAACAAGATCAACTTCATCAACTGATGAAGTCTGTCCAAAGTCAGGAGTTTATAGCCCCCAAACATTTGAGTTGATAGACTAATTAGCAGGATTTCAAAAATATAATCAAATATCTGCTGCAATCGTTGTTTCCATCATTTCTTTTACCTTTTTGGGATCTGTTGTTTTTCCTAGCACCCACATTAATTTCGGCACGATTGCTTCTGTGTTCATATTTTTAGAGCGTACTACACGATCATGGTCAATTTTCCGACCAACTTCATATATACCCATGTCTTCTCCTTCTTCTAGACATTGAGTCGTAATGACAATCGAAACACCGTGCTCTGTTAATTCAATTAATTTCGCTAAAATGTTGCGTACTTGAAAAGGAACACCACCACTTCCATAGCTTTCCACAACCACTCCTTTATACAAACCTTTTAGGCAGTCAAAAAATTCTGGTTTTATCCCAGGATGTAATTTCACAACCGCCACATCTGTACAAAGTGACGTATCTAATTGAATGTGTTTCTTTTTAGGGATTTGAATGGATTTATTATATTCAATATGGTCATCATATATCGATGCTACATACGGATAATTAATACTTTCAAAGGCATCATAGCTTTTCGTTCTAAGTTTAATCGCTCTTGTCCCTTGAATGACTTTGCCGTCAAATACAATATATACCCCACCTATTTCTTCACAAGCAAAACGAATGGCATCTGAAATGTTTCGCTTTGCATCTGTTTTACTATACGAAATAGGGATTTGCGAACCTGTAATCACAATCGGTTTTGATGCATTTTGTAACATATAAGAAAGTGCAGCTGAGGTGTAAGCCATTGTATCGGTGCCATGCGTAATAATGAAGCCATCGTACTGACTGTAGTGTTCGTAAATAACATTCGCCAAGTCTATCCAAAACTCTGGTTGCATGTTGGTGCTATCAATGTTCATTAACTCCCTCGTATCAATACGGCAACGTACATTTAATTCAGGTATGTAACTTAATAAATCATCAGCATTCAGTTCTGGCGCAAGTCCGTTTTCTCCTTCAAGTGAAGCTACTGTTCCACCAGTCGTAATCATCATTAATTTTTTCAATGATAATGACTCCCCTATCAATATGTTTTTCAAAGAAAGTATTCATTTCGCATTCATTATTCAATTCGCGTACTTTCCATATTATTATAGTAACAAAAATATAATAATTCAAGATGAAAATATTCTATTTTTGTACACTCCATCCAATTTTTGAAACAACAGAATGTTTTTTTCTGAATCTTAGCTGAGTTATTTTACAAATAATGAATTTTTTCCATTTAGATCTTCATTACAACTTTGATGTTTAAGCCTAATACCATTAATGTATTTATATATTTTTTTTTCTAAATGTTTTTATATACGTGATTCATTAATTTTAATATCTTTAAATGGGACAATTGATTTTATCCCATCTTGGAAAATATAACGCCTAACCAGAATAAAAAACATACAGTATTCTTAAAGCTATCACGCAAAAAAAGCGATCCATCAATCTAAGAATCGCATTTGTTCTATTTAGCTATTTTTAATTCAACTAAACGGACCCTTTAGTTTCTAAAGAAAAAACCGCCTTAAAGTCAGTTCTGATTTCATACTATTAAAAAAAGTTTTCCATAACAGAGGCATACTCTTTGTAATGCCATGCTCCCAGAGGATCATGGTTTTAGAACGACTTTTATACAATCATCCTCACGATTATTAACATTTTGTGTGTGTCATTTCCCTTGGGTCAAATTTTCTTAATGGTTTAGGAT
>NZ_JBHVQU010000437.1:0-1983 GCF_042886655.1 Peribacillus sp. NPDC058002
GGTTGAAACTCCATTAACCATCCCAGCTTCCATTAAGATTTAATGATACCAATAGAAAAGTGGATTCAGCAGCGCTTGCTTATTCTATAGAAAAATAATAAAAAACGTCACTAAACCTTTCCGGTAGCACCAGAGATGGAAATGGGTCGTGGGCTAAAGTTTGTTATGATTCAAAAAAGCGGTCTATCAATATTCCCCACATGACATGAAACGTATACTAGGAATATTATCCCTAAAATAAGAATAAAGATTGACAATCACACATCCTCATAATACGATACTTTACAGAATAAAAAGAATTTTCTTTTTATTTTTTGTCACAAAACAAAAACCGGGTTTTATATTATAAAACAAAAACCTCCTTGTTTATACATATTCTCCAAGCGTGAACTCTGATTTTTTATAATTTTGGAAGCGCTGCCAATTACGGCGTTTTATATAACAAGGGGGGATAAGGTATGGAAGCAAGAATGGAAACAAAGCAAGAAAAGCCATTGAATATTGGCCGGAAATTTCGGTGGACCGTCGTCATCTGGTTATTGATTGGGGGAATAATCAACTATCTAGATCGGGCCAACCTCTCCATCGCAGCTCCCGAAATGATGAAGGATCTAGGACTAAGCGTTACCGAAATCGGGTTATTGGGAACCTTTTTTTCTTGGAGTTATGCTTTAATGCAGCTTCCTTCCGGCTGGCTGATTGATCGGTTCGGGACCAAAAAGGTGTATACAATTGCTCTTATTTGGTGGAGCGGTGCGACCATTTTAACCGGAGCCGTTCATAAAATGAGCTCATTTATTGCTGCACGGATTTTACTTGGAGTGGGAGAAGCACCGTGTTTTCCGACGATGGCTAAGATCACTTCGTATTGGTTTCCAAAAAAGGAACGAGGCTTGGCAACTGGAATTTGGGATTCTTCGTCCAAATGGGGACCAGCCATTGCACCGCCGATTCTCGTTTTCATCATGGTGACTTTTGGGTGGAGAGCGCTGTTTTATATTACGGGTGTGATCGGCATCATCTTTGCAATCGGTTTTGTTATTTTTTATAAAAATCCTGAAAAAAGCCAAAAACTTTCCAAGGAGGAATTTGATTACATTAAGTCGGAAGGCGGTGGAGTGGAGCAAGGCATTCAATCATCAAAAATAAAATGGGGTTCGTTATTTAAATATCGAAGCGTGTGGGGGATGATTCTGGGCTTCTTCTGTACCATTTGGATCTGGAATATTTTCCTTGTCTTCCTTCCCCTTTATTTATTTGATGTTCATCATGTCTCACTTAAAGAAATGGGTATATATGCTGGTATTCCTTGGCTTGGCGGAATCTTTGGCAATATTTTCGGAGGATATCTTACTAAAAAATGGGTGGACAAGGGAATTACTACACCTATTAAAGCAAAGCGTGCCTTAATCAGTATATGTGCCATCTCGGCCGCTATCGTTGTATGTGCAGTTCCACTTGCCAAAGGGCTCGCCATCACCTTAACATTACTGACCCTTGCTCTTTGTTTTATTTCTGCCATTACAGGCAGTGCGTGGGCACTTGCCGGTGACATTGCTCCTCCTTCCATGGTTGCTTCCGTAGGTGCAATTCAGAATTTTGGCGGTTATTTTGGCGGAGCCTTTTCCCCTGTTGTGGCAGGCATGATAGTGGATGCAACTGGTTCGTACTCTCTTGCCTTTATATCTGGCGGTTTAATCGCCGGTTGCGCCGCAATCTGTTATTGGTTCATTGTAAAACAACCTATTCAAGAATAGAGTGACCGAGGAGGACATAAATTGATGCCAAAAGTGTATATAGCAAGACCTGTACCGCCCGAGGTGGAGGCATTTATTTCGAAGTATTGCCAGTATGAAAAATGGAACGGCCCTGAACCAATCACCAGAAGCCAGCTGTTAAAGGAAATTTCCGATGTGGAGGGACTGCTCATCACCGGGGAAAATATAGATGATGAATTACTGGACCATGCACCATGTCTAAATG
>NZ_JBHVQU010000438.1:0-1967 GCF_042886655.1 Peribacillus sp. NPDC058002
GTCTTAGGCAGGGAATCGAGGTATATATAATGAATAATATAGAGAGTGGTATAAGGAATGTAGCAGCCGAAGGGTAGGGTGATAAATCGATTGTTAATGTTTTTCAGGGTCTTTGTATGGGTAGTATTTATTGCTTTATTAGCCTATGTCATTCTTTCTTGGAAATATAAAGACAAGGTAAGTAAAAGGATTGAAGCAATTCGAAAAACCTGGTATATCATTTTTATACTGGGTGCATTGATTTATTGGAATTTCTATCCGATGAGCATTTTTAATGAGTGGAAAAATTTCTTGATTATGGCTATCGTATTCATCCTGATTGATATGTTTGTGTTCTTGAGCATGTATATATCCAAGATTGGCGATAACGAGCTATCCTATGCAACAAAAGCCGTTGCGGAAAGTGACAAACTTTTAACGGATAATAGGGAAAAGGTCAAGAATATGTTTCATCTCCTAAAAAAGGAAGGAATACCTGAGTATTATCAAACGAATAAGGAATATTTGGCTTATTTGAGCATTCTCCTGCAAGCATATGCAGCAAAGGAAGGGATGAACGTGAAAATCCTTCCTTTCAAGACGGAACAGGACAAGCAATTGGTGATAAGTGGGCATCCGAACTTGAATGGCAGTACCATTCGTGCTACATTGGAAAGAGAAGATACGTATTATAATGATGAAGAAAAAATGGCTTTGCAGCCTGTTAGTATTTTGATGGAACCTTATATCCTTGACGTTAAATCGGAAAGCTTCGTTTCAGAAGTCGATTGTTTATTAATAGCATTATTAATCATGATGTTCGATATGGTCATAAAACAAAAACCAGGTGGTGAAGGATAAATGAGCATATATGATAAAGTGGGCAATGACGTGTCAGTTGCCGTAATCAAACCACAGGTGAAAATACCCGATGTAGGTTTAAGTCCCCACACTAAAAAAGTGATGAAACAAAACGAACGCATTATCCTGAAACAAAAAGAAAAAGCTGCACGCTTCAGCCGATTAAAAAATGTTTTATAAGAAGGGAAGGGGGTTTTTCCTTTCCTTATGATATTTCATGGAGAACCCGCATATACTATTCAAAATCAAAGAATAGGAAGGGTCTTTCAGATTATGAACAAAAAACCCGAGAGAGTTAACATCCCAGTCCCCTCCGCTTCACCGTCCGAGAAACGGATACATAAGGGAAATGCTGAGTTGCTCAAGCTTTTACAAAAGCTGAAAGCTAAACGTTGGATTTTTTTAAGGTAAAAGAAAACCAGTCTCTAAGGAGAACTGGTTTTTTTATTTTTCAGATGATCACTGCTGGTGGAAGTATTGAATTTTCTTACGTCCAGACTCTTTAGCCAAATACATGGAACGGTCCGCTTTTTTTAAAAGTGACTCCATTTCCGTACCATTATGAGGATAAAAACTTATCCCTACGCTAGCTGATACAAAATGATCATTTCCATTAATGTGAATGGGCATGGTCGATAAATGCTTCAGTAATAATTCAGCGTTTTGCTGAGTGTTTTTCATTAAATCTTCACAATGCGATGGATGTAATAATACAATGAATTCATCACCTCCGATTCGGGCCACATGACTGCCTTCGGGAACGGTTTGCAAAAAGCATTCCGCTGCCTTTTTGATAACGTCGTCACCAGCATCATGGCCAAAAGAATCATTGAAAAATTTAAAATGATCAAGATCGATGTAAAGAAGGGCCATTTCATCGTTTGTTTTATCTTTATGATATTCGAAATAATTATCAATGAAGTGCCGATTATATAGACCTGACAAAGGATCCCTGATAATCCCTTTTTCAAGAAGTATGGTATGACTAATCAAAGCTGCCAAAGACTTAATGAGTATCAGATCATAGTCTTTAAAAACATGGGGTTTAATGTCAAATGCACATAATGTCCCAATGATTTCACCCTCATTTATTAGGGGGACTCACATAAAACACCCATGCGCTATAA
>NZ_JBHVQU010000439.1:0-1951 GCF_042886655.1 Peribacillus sp. NPDC058002
GATTAAATGAAGGCTCGTCGCCAGCATGATATTGATGCCGATGAACATGAGCGTGTTGATATAAAATGGATTGAGGATACCGTGTGAAATGGTATACTGCATGATTCCGAAAAAAATAAGTGCGAGCACGATCGAGAGCCAAAAACCCTTTGAATTCTTTAAAGTAGTCATCGCCATGTCTCCCCTATACTTTTTCTCTTTTATTTTTACCGAACAGTCCCTGCGGCAAGAAAATCAAAATCAAGATAAGTACGACGAAAGCCACACCATCGCGCCATAATGAGTAACCGGCTGCACTGACCAAAGCTTCGATCACCCCAAGCAGCAGACCGCCGACCATCGCTCCCGGAATGATGCCGATGCCGCCCAAGACGGCTGCAACAAATGCTTTAAGGCCAGGAAGGACACCCATCAACGGTTCGATTTTAATATAGTAGATTCCAAAAATGACACCGGCCGCCCCTGCAAGGGCCGAACCTATGGCGAACGTAGCTGAAATCGTATTATTCACATTGATTCCCATCAGCTTTGCCGCTTCGGAATCGAATGAAACGGCACGCATCGCTTTGCCGATTTTGGTTTTATGGACAACGAATTGTAGGATGATCATTAATATGATGGAAACAGATAAGATCAATATCGATTGACTGCTGATGGAAACTCCCAATATATCGAGTTTATCCATCGGAAGGACATTATTTGGATAGGCTTCCGGCTGGGCGCCCCGGATGTAAATCAGCCCATTTTCAATAAGAAGGGAAACACCGATGGCCGTTATCAAGGCCGCAATCCGTGTTGCATTACGAAGGGGTTTGTAAGCAATGCGTTCAATTAAAACGCCAAAGATGGCACATGTGACCATCGAAATCAATAAAGCCGGGATGAAGGATAAGTCCATTACGGTAATGGCGTAAAACCCTACAAATGAACCGACCATGAATACGTCTCCATGGGCGAAGTTTATGAGCTTGACGATTCCATATACCATCGTATAACCAAGCGCGATCAAAGCATAAATGCTTCCGAGTGAAATGCCATTTACCAATTGCTGAATCAGTTCCATATTGCACTCTCCCCGTTAAGGTGTTTTTTAAGTGAATATAGAATAGGGGGAACTTGCCCCCTATCCACGTTAGGTATTATGGATTGATTTTTGTCTTGAACGTTTGTTTGCCATCTACATATTCCAGAATGGTCGCCGATTTGATCGGATCATGATTTTCATCAAGGTTCAGTGTTCCGGAAACTAATTGAAGATCTTTGACATCTTCCAATGCTTGTCTGATTTTTTCAGGAGAAGCATCTCCAGATCTCTTGATGGCATCGGCCAGGTAGTACCCAGTGTCATAGCCAAGTGCGGCAAAGGCATCTGGTGTTTTACCGTATTCCTTTTGGAAGGCTGCAACGAAATCCTGGATTTTAGCATCTTCATCTTCCGGGGAATAGTGATTCGTGATATAGGTATTTTTTAAAGCAGCCGCTCCGGCAATTTCAACGACCTTCGGGGAATCCCAGCCGTCCCCGCCCATGAATGGAAGGTCTATGCCGTCTTCACGTGCCTGTTTTAAGATCAATCCAACTTCTTCATAATAACCAGGAAGGAAAACGAACTCCGGTTTTGCGGATTTGATACGTGTCAATGTAGAACGGAAATCAGTATCTTTCGTTACATAAGCTTCTTCCGCCACGATTTTACCGCCCTTGGCAGTGAACGCTTCTTTAAAAGCCGCGGCCAGTCCTTTAGAATAATCACTTGCGCTATCCACATAGATCGCAGCCGTCTTTGCCCCTATTTCGTCAGATGCGAAATTGGCTGCCACTGTACCTTGGAATGGATCGATAAAGCAAGTTCTGAACACATAATCATTTAATTTTCCAGCTTTGTTTGTAATGTCGGGATTTGTTGCAGTTGGTGTGAGTAGAGGAACTTTATTATCTTGTGCGACTTCTG
>NZ_JBHVQU010000440.1:0-1938 GCF_042886655.1 Peribacillus sp. NPDC058002
GCAATATATATCACCGGATGCCGAGGCCAGTCAGTCACTAATCAATGAAGGGTGCATGATTCATGGGAAAATTGAACATTCTGTTTTATCCTATAATGTACAGGTAGGCTATGGGTCAACCATAAAAGATTCAGTCATCATGCCAAATGTCACTATTGGTGAAAACGTTCATATAGAAAGAAGCATCATAGCCAGCAATTGTGTTATAGAAGATGGTGCAGTAGTTGGCAATTCAGCGATTACATCCGATATTACCTTAATTGGTGAAAATCAAACCATTATCAATCCAAACAAAAAAAAGATCACTCTTAATTAGAAAAAGGGGAAGATGCTATGGAAAATGTGTTGGGTATTATTAACTTAATCAATGAAAGACAACATTTAAAAGATCTCACTGCTCACCGAAATGTAGCATCTGTGCCATTTGGTGGACGCTACCGTTTGATTGACTTTACGATGTCGAATCTCATTAATGCAGATGTATCAAAAGTAGCCGTTTTCCCAAAAGAAAAGTATCTTTCTGTTATGGATCATCTTGGCTCAGGTAAAGAATGGAACTTGGCTCGGCGTTCAGGAGGCTTATACATCTTGCCCCCTATCCATCCGGATGAAACGGTAACGGGTGATATGAAACAATTTCATGATCATCTCAGTTTTTTCGAACGTGCAGAGGCAGATACTGTCATCATTTCCCCTGGAAGCCATGTATGCAAATTGGATTTTAATGAAGTGCTTGATTATCACAAAAAACAAAAAGCGGATATCACGGTCGTATATAAGGATTATGTAGGGGAATTGATTGAAAAACCAATCTATCACACATGCTCGGTAGATAAGGATGAAGACATTACGGACATTAGCTTTTATACCATCCCTAGACCTGGTGACCATGTTTGTCTAGAAACCTTCGTCATAAGTAAAACGCTATTGGTGAACTTAATCAAAAGCTGTGTTGCCAGTGGGGAATACGACTTTTTGAAAGACGCTGTGAAAGCAAATCTTCATCGCTTTACAGTCAAAGGCTATAATTTTACTGGAGATATGCCATTCATCCATTCCATTGAAAGCTTTCATTCCAGTAATATGAATTTCCTGAATCCTTCGGTAATCCGTTCTTTCTTCGGGGATACTTGGGATGTTTATACAAAAATCAAACATGAGGCACCAACCAAGTATTCAAGTTCTTCGAAGGTTGCCAATTCATTAATAGCCAATGGTTGTGATATTGAAGGGACTGTCGAAAACAGTATACTCTTCCGTGGGGTAAAGGTGAAAAAGGGTGCGATTATAAGAAATAGCATCATTATGCAAAAAGGCGTGATTGAAGAAGGAGCCATCGTTGAAAATGTCATAACTGATAAAGAAGTGAGAATTACTAGTGAAAAATCAGTTATTGGTTTAAAACAGCCTACTGTAATAAAAAAAGCGGAAGTAATTTAATAGAGGAGGTGCGGCAATGAATGTTGTATTTGCTGCTTCAGAATGCGCCCCTTTTATAAAAACGGGAGGGCTCGGAGACGTTATAGGAGAGCTCCCGAAAGCGCTGAAAAAACAGGGAGTCCATGTAAGTGTCATTCTTCCTAAATATGGGGATCTTCCTGACCAATTCAAACAGGAATTGGAACATATGACGAGTATTGAAGTTCCTGTGGGTTGGCGCCAGCAATTCTGTGGCATCGAAAAACTTGTTGCTAATGGAATTACATATTATTTCTTGGATAATGAATATTATTTCAAAAGACATGGTAGTTATGGTTTCTTTGATGATGGCGAGAGGTTCGCCTTCTTTTCCCGTGCAATTTTAGAGGCTTTACCCTATTTAGGAGAAAAGCCGGATGTCATACACTGTCATGATTGGCAAACGGCCCTTGTCAGCGTTTTGCTGAAAGCTCATTATAGTAACCATCCATTCTATCAAGATATTAAAACGATATTTAC
>NZ_JBHVQU010000441.1:0-1916 GCF_042886655.1 Peribacillus sp. NPDC058002
GGTCAACAGTGTAACGATTTTTTTTGACATTAAATTGATTTTTATTATCAATTTCTTTAAACATCTCTATTGATCTCCTTTTCCTACTAAAACATTGTCTTTTCACGTTCCCACTGCAGCTATAACTAAGACATGAGTGAAGATTCGGATATCAAGCCTTGTTTGACTTATGCTTTTATATAAACTTTTCAAGCTCGTACAACAAATTTTTTGTTTATTATTCCGTATCAGGTTGGAGGAAGATAATATTCCGCACATGTACAAGAATCGGCAAGGACACGAAAAAACAAGTGCATGATATTCCAAAAATCAGTTCAAGTGGTTCTCTTTTCCCCTATTATTTTTCCTTAATTAATATGAGAAATAGCAAAAAAATATGACACAATGAAAACTCAAATCTTATTGTTATACACATTACAATATCAATGGATATATAGGAACATGCATTTAAATTCCATCAAGATTAATAAAATGTTGAATCATTTGAGTCTATTACCCCGCCATTAGCAATATATTTAGGAAAGAAATTAAATGTTCACATTCATGAAAAAATTCCACTTATACGTCCTAACTTTGTAAAGCCGAAGGAGCAGCTAGTCCCTATTTATCTGAGAAGAATCATGTCGAATATATAGGATTTTTGCTCCTTTCATTACACGTTTTGTATAACGATTATTGAGTGATTACATTTGAAGCAGTTACAACTGTCAAAGCATATTACTAGTTCACAATTCAAACGGACAAAAGGGAAATATGTCCAAATCCAGTTTTTACATTCTCCCCTTGACTGCGATGTAGTATGGTTTAGAGCCCCTTTTATTGATTTCCGTTAGGGTAGCGGGTGTAGGACAATAATAACAACAATTGTGGAAAAAAATTTTATTTATCTTTAACCGTGGAGTAAATTACAGTCGCGATAATAGAGATTGAAGAGTATTTAATAGTTGCTCTTGGATGAATATCACAGGGAATGTTATCGAAGGTGTTATATCGGTATGGGAACTTCCATACGTAAAAAAATTACCATTTGGTCTTTGGAGGAGGATTTTTACTAATGAAGACATACCGGAAAAAACATTGTACAGAGAGTACCTACAAAGTACAAAAAAGGTTTCCATAGTTTTCATGTATCCTTCATAACAATTGTAAATTAGGAAACAAGGAGGAAGCCATTGTGGGAAATCCTTTAGTTAGTGTAGTCATTCCTGCGTATAATCGACCTGATACTCTAAAAATAGCGCTTGACAGTGTATTAGCACAAACCTACCCTAATATCGAAATTATTATTTGTGATGATAGTACAGATGATCGAGTACAAGAAATGCTTGGTCCTTATTTAGGTTCGAACTCTATAATTAAGTATTATAAAAACGAAAGAAATTTATTTCTTGAAAATTGGCATAAATGCTTTGATTTGGCATCGGGGGAATATATCAATTACTTGATGGATGATGATGTGTATCATAAAGAAAAAATCGCAAAAATGGTTTATTTTTTCAAAGAGTTCGAAAATATTACCCTTGTCACATCTTATCGACAAACTATCGATGCAAACGATCAACTTCTCCCTCCTATAGACGCTACAGCCAGAATATATGAAGAAACAAGGATCTTAGACGGAAAGATGTTGGGAAACCTTGCATTAACCCATTGTCTCAATGTTATCGGTGAACCGACAACAGTATTATTCAGAAAAAAAGACCTTACCGAACGATATGGTGTATACAAAGAGAAACAGTATTCTCTTATCAATGATATAGCTGCCTGGTTGTCGTTGCTATCCAAAGGGAAAGCTGTGTATATTTCAGAAGCTCTTAGTTATTTTCGAAGACATCCGAATCAAAATAACAATACCCTAGGCCTAAAAGCATTTAGTGAATGGTTAGATATTATGGTTGGCGCAGGTGAAGAGGGAT
>NZ_JBHVQU010000442.1:0-1912 GCF_042886655.1 Peribacillus sp. NPDC058002
AGGTATAAGAGTGACTAGAAGGCATGTTACAGTTATTTTATATCCCACAGTATTAAGAAGAGGTTAATTAATGGTTGCTAATTTTGAAATGGCTTGTTTTAATTCTTCCCACACCTCTTCGTCTTATTCCATTACTAATCTTTTATGCAACCTCGATAAAACCACTTTACTACCAATAAAACTTAATGCAAAAGCGGCGTAAACTCTGATTTTTTCATTTGTGTCGTCAATACATTATCGATAAAGGGTGAAGCAATCTTTCGTAAGGAAATATGGAAAAGGATGTTGTTTTACATGGTCTGGCGATTTGAAAGACTTTTAAAAGAAGACGGCATTTAGTTTGCTATTTTTTTCGTCTCATAAGGTAAGATTACTTTTTTTAATGAGATACAATAAATAAAAGCCTCTAAGATGAACCTAGGGGCTTTTATTCTTTGTTTAAGGCTGATGTACAGGAAGAACCGTAACAGAGAATAATGAGATTGCCAATATTATATAATAATATGCTTCTGAAGTGAGGAATATAGGATAAAAATCCAGTCATTATTAACTGAAAATTCCCAATTTAAACAAAAATAAGTATATAATATTATAAAACAGTTATCTAAGTTTGTGGGTTACTACTTCTAAATAAGGAGGCGATACTCTTAAACATGTATGGAAATTTATTTTTTAGAAAGGAAATATTTGTAGGATGCAGAAAAGGAGAAATTTATTAGTCTAGAAAGGAATTAAAGCAGCTACAGTAGCCGCTGGTAATGCGGGTTTAGGTATTGCGTTTCCACCAAGTCGTTCAATGTTTATTTTATTGGGATTCGCTCCTATTGCAGCACTAGTTTCGGAAGCTCAACTTTATGTAGCATTACTTGCTGGGGGAGCTTATACAGAATATTTTTAACGATGTGATTAGTTCGACGTTATTAAATTAAAGCGCTTTCAACATAATTTGTTCAGCCCATTAGCCAGTCATTTCGTGTTCCTATTCAATTAATCTATGTATTAATTAATATATACAAAAAAATACTATATATCATACTGGAGGTTTTAGGATGAAAAAGAAAAAAGCATTATCCGGCCTGATGGCTGTGAGTTTACTAACTGTAATTCCGTGGAGTTCTGGACATGCTGAGAAACCTCAATGGACAAATGTGAATACATATGAGGAACAGGACGGAAGCAAGTTTAATAGCGAAAACTATGACTTTGTGAAATTCTCACAAATTGGTTCCAAATTAAAAGAGATTGAAAAACTTTCAAACCGTGTGAAAGTTGAAGTCCGTGGAACATCAGCTGATGGAAACCCACTCTACGTTGTCACGATTGCTGACCCAACAACGCAAGGGAAGTTCGGAAAAGTGAAAGCACTTAGAAAGCAAATGTTTAAGAATCCAGGCAAAGCTCAAGAATGGATCGCCAATAATCCTGACTTTAAAGTTCCAATCATGATTAATGGTTCTATTCATGGGACTGAATTTGTCGGAAGCGATGCAATCCTTCAATTAATTGAACGTTTTGCTACCCAAAATGATGCAACGACCAAAGACGTTTTAGAGAATAATATTCTTATTTTCAATGTCGTACAAAACCCTGATGGACGTATTGATGCCACCCGCTTTAATGGTGAAGGAATTGACATAAATCGTGACTTTATCACCCAATCGCAACCAGAAACAAAAGAGATGGTTGAGCTCATTAAAGAATGGAACCCGATGGTGTTCCTTGATACTCATGGTTATGTGAAGAATTATCAGCCAAATCTACAGGGGTTAATTGAGCCTTGTACGCCACCGCATAATCCTAATTACGAGTATGACCTATCCGGAAAATGTGCCTATATACAGGCAGAAGCGATGGAAGCGCAAATAATGAAGGATCATCAGAACAATTCAGGATCCTTGTAACACAACAAGAA
>NZ_JBHVQU010000443.1:0-1905 GCF_042886655.1 Peribacillus sp. NPDC058002
CGCCCCGCGGAAAGCGAGCATCTGGAGGGGAAATCAACCACACCGCTTTACTTGGAAAATAGCAACAAAGTAAGCGAAAACAGCCAAAAATTAAAAACATCATAATTTGGAGGAATCAAAATGTCAGCAACCACAACAAATTTAAAAGAAGCCATTATCAATCGCCGTTCCATCCGTAAGGTGAAAAAGAACGAAAATATTACGAAAGAAAGGATGAATGAAGTATTAAAAACGGCTTTACATGCACCAACTTCATTTAATATGCAAAGTGGACGAGTGGTGGTAGTGATGGATCACGAGCATGAAAAGTTCTGGGATATTGTAAAAGAAACACTTCGTTCCCGTGTTCCAGAAGAGAACTTTGCGGCAACAGCAGAACGATTACAAGGATTTCGTGATGGAGCGGGTACTATTCTATTCTTTGAAAATCAAGAAACAATAGAACAAATGCAAGAAAAAGCACCCTCCTATAAAGAACAGTTTCCATATTGGTCCCATCAAGGAAATGCTATGCTTCAGTACGCAATATGGATGACTCTATCAGCGGAAGGTATAGGGACATCTTTACAACATTATAATCCAATCATCGATGAAGAAGTGATGAAGACTTGGGATCTTCCAGGGAAATGGTCGTTGATAGCTCAAATGCCATTTGGTGAGCCGAATGAACAACCAGGAGAAAAAACGTTCCTGCCTTTCGAAGATATTGTGAAATTTTATTAATTCAAAGATTTAGGGTTGGGATACTAGATTAACCAAGAGCGCGTTTACTCTTAAAGAGTAAAACGCGCTTTTTTTTGAAGAAACGTTCCAGCGGCATTACATATATGGGGAACAAATAATTGACATTGAGAATCATTTTCATTTATAGTAAACTGTGTAATGAAATTAATTCTCAATTAGGAAGGTGATATAGATGAAGGTATTCCTTGGTTATGTCAGTTTATCCGGTAATACCGAGAAAATGGCTATAAACATAAAGAATAGAATGAAGGCTGTTGGCTGTGAGGTATATATGGAAAGATTGGATACTGTTGAAGTTGATGCTTTAAAGGATTTTGATTTGGCCTTTATTGGTTTATATACATGGAGTCTTGAAGATTTACCGTATGAAGCACACGAGTTTTATGAAGAAATTGACCAGGTGGACTTTGCTGGTTTGAAGGTCGCATTCTTTGGTGCCGGCGACTTGACCCATTCGAAACCGTGCGCCGCGATAGATATCCTTTCCGATAAAATGAAGCAATTCGGATTCGATGTATATGATCGAGTATTGAAAATACACCATGAAAGCAATACATACGATCAATTAAGGGAAAGTGAAGACTTTGCAGAGCATGCACTTATATGGGGAAGCAATAGGAAGAAGTGGAGATTCTGCATGTGGGATCGGATGCTAGGCAGCCCGAATTACCGAAAGTCAGAATTTTTGTTAAGGAGGGTCCTTGATGATTACCCAATTAAGTTCAAAGAGAGAAGCAAAAAAAGAGGAGCTTATACAAGAACTTCTGAAATTAGGGATTTTTAAAAAATATAATAAACAACTATACGAGCTTCCGATCGTTGTTTTACAAAAGGAATTCAATCACTTGAGAGGTGGATTAAAAAATGTCTAGGAGAAGGAAATCTTATACTGAACTGCTAAAGGAAAACCGCGAACTTCTATTGCATGACAAAATGGAAGTGGAACGCATCTATATAAAAATCGATCAAAAAGCCATCAATGAAAAAAAGAGAAATAAGCAAGTACAATCATGACTGGTTAGAAATTTGGTTCAGTCAACAAAATAAGGTTTGGATGTTTTTTTGGGGTTTGTAAAATGATTTCCACTACAGGCACTCGCTTTCCACGGGCGGTCCGGGAGCCTCCTCGGCGCCTTTGCGCCTGCGGGGTCTCCCTTGGAC
>NZ_JBHVQU010000444.1:0-472 GCF_042886655.1 Peribacillus sp. NPDC058002
GAAATGTGATTATGTGTTATTAACAATTCCAGCATCCATTCGTTTAGAGGGGGCTTTGGCCGAGTATAATAAAAAAGGCCGTGTGAGCCATACATGTTTCGTTTGTAACGAAGATACTTCTAATGGGGATGCAAGTAACTTGAACTATTATAAGTTAGGAACTAAAAAAGTTTGTCATTCCTGCATGAAAAATGTTTTGCGTCATCCGTCTTTAAAAGAGTATGAATATGTGCATACTTCAGTTATCGATAAAACTGCTTTTTATAAAAATGTGCTGGCTGTTTTAAAGGATGAAAGTTTTTTGGAGTCAATTCGTGAAGAAAAACTAAATAGCGCATTGTAAGAAAAAAGTGTATCTCTCGCGGATACACTTTTTTTGTCGCCATTTTTGGACGATCATCCATGAAAGCAAGAAATTTATCCGTTAACATGCTTAGGCCAATTTCTTTAGCAAGATTGCTTTCATCTGGAC
>NZ_JBHVQU010000444.1:482-1881 GCF_042886655.1 Peribacillus sp. NPDC058002
GACCACATACTGCATACGCAACTTATTTTATCTAGTTTTCGTTCATAAGGCCCTACAGTTGACTCTCTTTCATTTGTTTTTAAAAAGAAGGAGTGTGTGGGCTTATGGAGCAGTCTTCATTGATCAAACCGGTCCTGGGAGGAGCCTACCCGACTATCAGTCATGGTCAGGGAGTGTTTTTATACGACAAAGATGGAAAGGAGTACCTTGATGCTTCTTCCGGTGCAGTTACAGCCAATATTGGCCATGGAGTCCAGGAAATCATTGAAGCGATGATAAAACAGGCCAAACAGGTTTCATTTGTGTATCGTTCCCAATTTACCAGCGATGCTGCAGAGAAACTTGCCGGAAAAATTGCGGAATTGACCAAAGGGGAACTGACATACAGTTTTTTTGTAAACAGCGGCTCCGAAGCGACTGAAACGGCATTGAAAATTGCCATCCAGCATTGGCAGGAAAAAGGGAAGCCCAAAAAACAAAAAATCATATCGAGATGGATGAGCTACCATGGCATCACGATGGGAGCTCTTTCAATGTCTGGACATCCGATTCGCCGGGAAAGATTTGCTCCTATGCTTGAATCATATCCTTCTGTATCTCCTCCATATTGTTACCGATGTCCACTTCAACTTGATCCACATACGTGTGGAATGTCCTGTGCTTCGGAATTGGAAGCATCAATCCGGCGTATTGGCAGTGAAAATATAGCGGCTTTCATTGCAGAACCTGTTATCGGCGCAGCCGGAGGGGCCATTGTTCCTCCTGATGGTTATTTTCGAAAACTAAAGAAAATCTGCGAAGAGAATGATATTTTATTCATTGCGGATGAAGTAATGACCGGATTTGGACGCACCGGTAAGATGCTTGCTTCTGAATATTGGAATGTGGAGCCTGATATCGTAACATTTGGTAAAGGTATGAGCGGAGGGTATACACCGATTGCGGCCGCAGTAATGACCAAAAACGTGATGGAGCCCATAATGAAAGGGTCGAAGTTAATTATAGGAGGCCATACTCTAAGTGCAAATCCGTTATCGTGTGCGGTGTCTTTGGCCGTTTTAGAATATGTCGAAAGAAATGAACTTGTCGAAAAATCAGCCGACAGAGGGAATTACTTGATTAGGGGCCTGAAAAAGTTGGCAGGGAAGTATTCCTTTATCGGTGATATACGCGGGAGAGGTTTATTGATTGGCATCGAATTTGTCCAGGATAAAGCAACGAAGGCCCCATATCCGAAAGAGGCAGACGTGACTAATGAAATCATTGAATTGGGAATGAGGAATGGAATACTTCTTTATCCCGCAGCTGCAGGCCTTGACGGTGTAACAGGATCAGCGATCATCATCTCCCCGCCGTTAACGATATCGGAAGAGGAGTGCGCTGAACTGTTAATGAGCTG
>NZ_JBHVQU010000445.1:0-1880 GCF_042886655.1 Peribacillus sp. NPDC058002
GCTATGAAGTGTATTTGACGGATGAAGTCGAGTTATATGGAACGATGCCATTTTTCAACCGTGAAGTGGAAATGAAATTGACTTTTGAACCAATTGCCCAAAAAAATGGGGATTTGATCTTAAAGCAAAAATCAATTGCAGTCGGAAAAATGAACCTTCCTGTTTCATATGTAATGAATTTAATAAATGAGCGTTATAACATGCCGGATTGGGTTAGCATCAGTCCCAATGACGAAAGTATTTATGTGTCATTACAGGATATGGAACTGAAAAGTGATATTAGGGTGAAGGCGAAAGAATTCGACCTTAAAAATGATGACATTTCATTTTTATTGACCATCCCATCATCTTTACAGTGATAGCGACTAAATGGAAGAAAGACCAGGTTAGATGTGTTAAGTATTTGATGATAAAAGGACCACGCATTTTAGATATGCCTAAAATGTGTGGTTCTTTTTTTACGCCCCCTTTGGTTGAAAAAACCTTAAACCTTGATTATTTAGATGACTTATCAATTTCTGAGATAAAGTAAGAGATAAGAGAAGACTTTTAAAGTTTATTTTAATCACAAGAAATATCAAATAAATGAAATGGGTCCCACTTATAATTACAGTTAGAGGTGAATTATATGAATATACAAATTATGATTGATTGGATTGAAAACCATATAAAATATAAATTTTCCTTAGATGAACTTGCCGATGATCTGGGATACTCGCCTTATTATTGCTCGTTTAAATTCCACCAAATGACAGGTATAAGTATTAGGCGCTATGTGCTCCTTAGAAGGCTTTACACAAATGATTTATAATTGGTAAGAGAATAATTGATACTGCTTTTGATTATGATTATTCTTCGCAAGAAGCATAAAGTAGAGGGTTTAAAACTGTTTTTGGCATTAGTCCTAGATAATTTCAACTTAACAGGATGCCTGTTCAATCATTCAATAAGCTCACTATTCATAAAAATAAAGGGTGGTGCAGAATGGATTTTTCAAGAAAAATCGAAGTTGATCAAATACACGGCCAACAAAGAGAGTTGTTTGACGAATATGTACTCAATATATTGAATGGCCAAGCTATGTATGATGAGTTTAAAGATAAAAAACTAATGAGGAATACAGACTATGCCCCATTTAACGAAGCTATGTGTGTAAATACAACTACTAAGAACATTTTTAATGAGGAATTCATAAAAACAAGAGCGATAGGACACCATGAATTAGTTGAAAATTATATCGACAAGGTAATTAATCCATTAAATAATCTATTTAACAAAGATTATGTATGCATCGTTTTGTGGTTTGGTGAAGATATGTTTTGCCAAATGAATCTTCTTACAATCCTTGCTTACCTTGAACAGGCCGATTATAGCGGTAGAGTGTTCTTGAACAGTTTTAGAGAGGATGAATTTAAAGTAAGGCAAACTGAACTTAGATTAGGCAACTATTTAACGGTATATGAAGATGTATTATTAAATCATACAAAAACATCAATTGAAGTATTGCCAGTAATGTATCAGGCAATAGACATATATTTAGAAATGTTAAATGAAGATAATCCAGTTACAAATTATATATCTAAAAATAAAGGCCTGCCAGAACCACAATTGATTAACAAGTTATTTATCCACTTCCCAACAATAGGATATGGCGATTTACAGTATAAAACACTTATTAGTAAAATTAAATAACAGCCCTCTCCTAGAAGGAACGAATATCTGTTCTTATGAATCATCAAGTCCATTAAATACAGGGGACTTAGAGATTCGATTGAAATGTCAAATATTGGTTGTGGGCAAAGGTGAGTTACCTTACTATTTCCTTATGGCTGTTTTCGCATACTTTGTTGCTATTTACCAAGTAAAGCGGTGTGGTTGAT
>NZ_JBHVQU010000446.1:0-1879 GCF_042886655.1 Peribacillus sp. NPDC058002
GGTGGACGGTACGGATGTAAAGGTGAGTGTCAAGGCCGATAAACAAACGAAAACAGAGGCCAATAACATTATCCGCCTTGTAAGGAAAGAAGTGAGCGATGCACAAAATGTTGTTGTCGATTTCCAACCGGAAAAGTAAACACACATACAGAAAAAAATGCTGATACAGAACAGTTCAACTTCATAAAATTTTGAAAGCCCCCTTAGTAAAAAAAGGAGGCTTTTTTATTATGATTTTTTTTTAACTATCTTACAATCTGGAAACTTTAGAGGAAAAGTTTTTTTATGTCAATTGGCATAAGGAACTCAAATAAAAATGGTGAAAATGACCATCCGTAATATTCTAGAAAAGTAATAAAAATGGATATTGTTGCTGATTTTTTAGGAATTAAAGGGAAAATTCAAGAGAAGGCGTTAAGGTGCCCCAGTTGAAAAATATTCACAATATTATAATAAAGGTGTAAGATAGAAGTATGGATAATAAGTTACAACTAATCTATCATTGAATTTGTATAAGCTAATATTGTATGATGTTAGAAGCTGGTCATAAACTTTTCAATTTTCTTAGGGAAACAATATTTTGAGAAAGTGAAATATCTGTTATAATACAGATGAGGTTTGTATTCAGTTTATTCGCATTCTCATAAAGAAAGCGGCTACTTTGTGCAGTATTGGACAAAGTAGGATAAGCTAAGGGTATGGTTACATAAAATATTATTGCCTCACAAATTCATACTAAATTAGACAAGGGGTGCCACAAAATGAAAGTGCAAGAAATTCGTGAAATTATTAAGCTAGTCGATCAATCAAATATCAATGAATTCGTTTTTGAAAATGAAGGAACGAAACTTAAATTGAAAAAAACTGAAGCGGGTACAGTATTACAATCAGTAGCTGCTCCAGATGTTGTTCAAGCCAATGCAGCTGTAGAGGTCAAGCCCGCAGCGGCCCCTGCTCCTGCAGTGACGAAAGCTGTTGAACCAGCAAAACCTGCCGCTGCAGTCAGCGAACAGGAAAATTTACATAAAATCACTTCTCCGATGGTAGGGACATTCTACCAATCTCCTGCACCGGATTCACCTGCATACGTAAAAACAGGTGATAAAGTAACGGGGGATTCCATCGTCTGCATCGTGGAAGCCATGAAACTTTTCAATGAAATCGAAGCTGAAGTAAGCGGTGAAATCGTTGAAGTCCTTGTAAAAGAAGGGCAGCTTGTAGAATATGGTCAACCGTTATTTTTAGTAAAGCCGGAATGAGGAGCTGTTTCTAAATGATTAAAAAGGTATTAATTGCCAATCGCGGGGAAATTGCTGTCCGAATCATCCGGGCATGCAAGGAATTAGGAATCGAGACTGTTGCAGTCTATTCAGAAGCAGATAAAGAAGCATTACATGTTCAAATTGCGGATGAAGCATATTGTATCGGTCCTAAATTATCAAAAGACAGTTATTTGAATACAACGAACATTATCAGCACAGCCAAGAAAACGGGATCTGATGCAATTCATCCAGGATATGGATTCCTAGCTGAAAATGCCGACTTTGCTGAGCTATGCCGTGAATGCAATATCATTTTCATCGGTCCTAGCCCCGAAGCTATCAATAAAATGGGAACAAAGGACGTAGCAAGGGAAACCATGCGCAAAGCTGGTGTACCGATCGTGCCAGGTTCTAAAGGAATAATTAAAGATACGGATGAGGGTGTAGCCCTAGCTAATGAAATGGGCTATCCAGTCATCATCAAAGCTACTGCCGGCGGAGGCGGTAAAGGTATCCGCGTTGCGAGGACGGAAGAAGATCTCATCAAGGGCATTAACATTACGCAACAGGAAGCCGCTACGGCATTTGGGAATCCTGGCGTGTATATTGAAAAGTTC
>NZ_JBHVQU010000447.1:0-1876 GCF_042886655.1 Peribacillus sp. NPDC058002
GGTGTACGGATCAGACGGGGCACAGCTACCTCCTGAAGCGGCGGATCAAGTCATTAATTACGTGAACGCGATTGAAAGTGAGCTTTCCATTGTAGTTGAGGAAGAAGAAATCCTAGAGGACAGAGGACTCATTCAAATCATCGGGGAGGAGCTGGATACTGCTTATAATGAGCAATTGCTCACTATTCCGGAAAATCCAACGTTAGCAGATGAGATCGATGTAAAGCTCGTGTTTACACCGCTTCATGGTACAGCCAATCAATCAGTAAAACGTGCTTTGCATGATTTAGGATATCGAAATGTCCATATTGTTAAAGAACAGGAAATGCCCGATGCTAACTTTCCTACCGTTAAAGTCCCTAATCCAGAGGAACATGCTGCTTTTGAATTGGCCATTGAGCTTGGAAACCGCGTCGACGCTGATTTATTGATTGCCACCGACCCGGATTCGGATAGGCTCGGTATTAGCGTGAAAAATAATGCTGGAGAGTATGTCGTATTAACAGGCAACCAAACCGGCGCTCTCTTTTTGGATTATTTAATTTCACAAAAACAAAAGAAAGGGACTCTTGCTGGAAATGGAGTCGTATTAAAGACCATCGTGACTTCAGAAATAGGAAGGGCGATTTCGGAGCAAAATGGTTTAAAAACAGTAGATGTTTTAACTGGATTTAAATTCATTGCTGAAAAAATCAATGAATACCACACAAGTGGAGAACATTCTTTCCTGTTTGGCTATGAAGAAAGCTATGGATATCTAATCAAAGATTTTGCTCGAGATAAGGATGCCATACAGGCTACCATTCTGGCAGTGGATGTCTGTGCCTATTACAAAAAGCAAGGCAAAACGATGTATGAAGGTTTAATGGATGTGTTCGATAAATATGGATATTACTTGGAAGGTTTGCAATCGTTAACTTTAAAAGGGATTGAAGGTGCAAGACAAATTGAAGCGATTCTAAATGAATTCCGTGAAAATCCACCAGATCGAATTTCTGATCTTCAAGTATTGGTTCAAGAGGATTATCTAAGCAGGAAAAAATACATGTTTGCGTCAAATAGGGAAGAGGCAATCAAGCTCCCAAAATCGAACGTATTAAAATACTTTCTTGAAGATGGCACATGGATATGTTTACGACCTTCGGGAACAGAGCCTAAAATTAAATTTTATTTCGGTGTTAAAGGCAGCTCGATGAAGGAAGCGAAAGGGAAATTATCCATCGTTATGAAAGACTTTATGAGAAGTATCAATGAAATGCTTTAAAGATGGACTCTCATTCAGAGGGTCTCCTTAAAAAACTGGGGTTCGCATTCATTAAGTAAAGAAATGCGGACCCCTTTTTGTCTATCATTAGATTAGTACTGCATTCTAAATCTAGCACCACAGCCTTCCGGAGTCATAATTACCCTACTGGAAATCAAGATTCCCGGTAGGTCGTCCTTAGGCCTTCGGCGTTGAATAGGGTCCATATCCCAACATGGGTTGGGTTTGAGGTTGTGCGTGGTAGGGTATAAGGGGCTGATGTTGATATTTATCACTATTCGACACTAATTGGAATATTGAGCATATAATATACTATTCCAATCCAATTCTCCAAATCCCCCTATTTAGTAGCCTTGCTGATACCGTATGACGTTACGTAGTACAGTTGTACAGGCCCAAGGGTGGGCCTTATGAAAGGTGCTGAATGGGAGGGTTTTTAAAAGGTTCCTTATTTGCGCTTTTGGTGAGACCATCCCCGAAGAGATAAGTCAAATAAGAAAATAACCTTTAAAGAAGAAGTCATAAAACATAAAACGAGAACATTTAACATCATACATAAAATCGACATTCAAACAAAAGAAACTCCTCATATTTAACTCTGTCATATTATTG
>NZ_JBHVQU010000448.1:0-1846 GCF_042886655.1 Peribacillus sp. NPDC058002
AGTGAGTTTGTCGAAGTTTCTCTCTCTGCTGCCACCCTAACTCTTGCTTCAACTTAATAGTAATATAGAAATGAGGATAAGTAAATAACCAGAAAGTTATTGTTTTTGATAAGTTTCTCTTATAGAAAAAAATTCCCCACATATTAAAGTGCATTTAGGAAGCCTTGCCCATATGCATTTTAATGAAAATAACCCAATTTGCAGCCTGATAAATTATTCCAGCAAAACATATTAGCTCTTCATACATAATCATTCAACATTATCGCATTCTATGGGTGGAGGTGTCGAAATGACAAAACAAAAGTCAAATCATGTTATTCCAGGAATGAATGCTGCAAAAGCGCAAGGTAATGGAGCAGGTTACAATGATGAACTAGGAAATGAACCTCCATTATCGGAAATGCAAAGGCAAAATAATAAAAAAAGAAAGAAAAACCAATGATTTCCCTCTAGGCTTTAAATCGGATAGGCTTTTTGAAATAGCAGATGTACTGCATTTTTCAAAAAGCCTATTCTATTCTAAAATCAGGAAACGCATAAGTGAAACGCGAAATACTCACGATGATGGAACCTGCCACTCAATAGTCCTCTGAATTGACCTCATTGACGATTGCCTGAATATCCTGTTCGAATTTTTTCAATTGTTCTTTCTGGTGTTCGGAAGCGGTGACTAGTGCAGATTGTATTTGCTGATAGGCCTCGTTCACTTCCTGCTTCACATGTTTCAATTCCGTTCCGTAATTAGGTGCGCTCTTCTCAATGGATGAGTATACATCAAATACTTGTTGATAACTTTGCTGGGCTTCCTGGAAAGTCCTTCGCTTATCTTGTTTATCCTGCATTTGGTTCAGCTCCTTAATTAGTGTCCATCCATAGCATGTACGAGGTTTGCAAATATATGTATGTGAATAAAATTTCACGGACTGATTATCTTAAGAGATAGGAGGGATCGCACATGAACAAAAACGATGGTAAAGATATTCGAAAAAATGCACCTAAAGGAAATAACCCAGGTCAACCTGCACCGTTAAGCGGTTCTCATAAGGTGAAAAACAGACAGCACTCCCGTCAGAAGCATAATAGCAGTCATGATATGTAGTCTGCTTAAATAATCGTTCCAAAAAAAAGCGGTGCCGCCCGGAAAAGGCAGACACCGCTTTCGTTTTATGTTTTTGAAGCACATAAATCACAAAAGGAATTTTCGATTTCTTCCTATTATAAGGGCTACTGATTTTAGCGTTTTAAGTCTTTGGCATTCCATGATTACAGTTCAGCCAATATAACGATGATATAACGTTTTTGCTTCGGAAATATCTTTCGTTCCATGAATCAACGCCCGCCCATCTTTAAAAACGACCAACCGATGGGTTCCAATCGTAAATGAAAGTAAATAAGGATTCCTGACGATCTTACCACCTTGTGCGAGAAGATTTTTTTCGATTTCCGCTAAGTCTCTTTCAAGATTCATCGCCGGCCGAATCTGGACAGAATCCCTTCCGCATAAAACGGCTGTTTTCGTTCGATTTGAATAGGAGAGATGGGGGTACGTTCGATTTACCCCGCATGACAAACAAGAATCTTTTTTTAATTGCGCTACATTTATGGATGAATATTCATTTTTCCAAAGATCAAATGAAACGATTTTGTTTCTTAGTGATTCAAAATCTTCCACAAGGATTTTCAATGCTTCCGCCAGTTGATGGGCAACGACCGTTTGAACAGCAGGGCTGATGATTCCCGCCGTATCACATGTCAGTCCTCCAATTGGAACCGTTTCCAGCAAACAATTCAAACATGGTGTCGCCTTTGGGATCATCGTGTAACTTATCCCATAACTCCCTACACC
>NZ_JBHVQU010000449.1:0-1821 GCF_042886655.1 Peribacillus sp. NPDC058002
TCTATATATGGGTTACGATTACCCTGCATTTCATGTATTGCCTGGTTTCTATGTTTTTCATAAGTGCTGACCGGAAAAAGCCGATGCCATTCCATAAGCAGCTCCAAGTCAATATTGCCGCTATCGATGATGCCCTCATATCTGAGTAAAAAGTATAAAGTAGCCCTCGCCACGATGCCTTTTCCGTATTCAGGCTCGAATTTACCCTCCTCTGATTTCCCGCAGCCCGCTTTTATACCCGCCGCCGATTTTTCAGGGATATAATCCTTAAAATCATGGTATGGATAGTTACTCCGGCTACTGTTACATGTTGGTTCACAGGCGAACAGATGATGCAAATCCCCCCTCATCGGTTCTTTTTTATCGAACCATGATTGAGGTACGACATGTTCACAATTAACGAGAATGTTCTCCATATTTGTTGATTCTATGCCTCTTGATACCACTTCCAGTATACGGATATCTTCCTCAATGACTCGTACAGGGTCCATCCCTTTACCGGAATACAGGCTTTTCAACTGGCCATTTTCCTGTAAGTCCACCCAAGGGTAAACATGACGATGTGGTGAGTAGTTCAGCTGGTTTTTATGGGTTGCCACAAGTAGGTCCTTCAATCCTTCCCGGTCCAAAGAACCATCTTTATAGTATGCCAGCTTAAGTTCCTGATCCTTGGTTTCATCATAGTATTCGCGGTTTTCATTGAAGTTCACAAGTGCAGCCATTGCCATTTCCCGTTCTTTTTCAAGTACTTCAAAACTATACTTCATCCACTCATCCCCCCGCTTCTATTAAAACCTAACTTTTACCATAATTTAAGTTTAATAGAAATCCATCTAGAAAAAAAGGTGCTTTAGAAGGGTCTAACGAAGAATTTCAATAAAATGGGTAAGGATTTTCGCCGTCATCCCCCAGATTACACGTTCGTTATATATGTAAAAATATTCTTCCATCTGTTTTGGCTGCCATTTATAATTCTCCCCGCCAACTACTAAATCATGAGGGAAGTTGTCATGCGGTTCCACCTTATATTTGACATGATAAATCTCTGGAGGTTTTTCCATGAAAAAAGATAAGGGGACCGTAAAAACGGTTTCTACCTCAGCTGGATTAGGTATGATCCGTTGATGGTTACGAACAAATCCTGCATATGGATAGACAATCATCCCAAATGGAGATACCAAATAATCGATTGGAAAGACATTTTCGATATCTTCTTTTCTCAAATTAAGTTCCTCATATGTTTCCCTTAAGGCAGCATCCTGTTCATCACGGTCCAGCTTGTCTATTTTCCCGCCCGGAAAACATATATCCCCCGGCTGCCTTCTCAGTTTGTGTGAACGCTCTTCGAAAAGAACATGAATTCCATCCTCTTTCTCTATAAGCGGTACCAATACAGCATACTTTGAAAAATTCCCACTCCCTAAAATTTCAGGGATATGTAATGTCAGTTTTTTTGTTATAGCTTCATTATTCATGTCCCTCACCTCTTCTGCCTGATAGTATTGATTTTCTGCCACTCCTTATCATTCCATTTTCGAACATCCGCTATAACTAAGCAAGGAAAACGATTCCAAAATGTCCCCTAAGTTCGCAATATAATTCTTTTCCTCTTATTCTTCCTAAATCATTGCCAAAAGCACCGTTCAAATTTCTGAACGGTGCTAAAATTAAACGCAGCAGTCTCGTTTAAAAAGCAAAGTATCGATGCGATCTTTCTTAAGTAAAGGCTGTTCTCGCATACTTTGTTGCTATTTACCAAGTAAAGCGGTGTGGTTGATTTCCCCTTCAGATGCTCACTTTCCGCGGGGCGGGCGGTGAGCC